>CBFHCK010000352.1:0-2840 GCA_965653955.1 uncultured Spongiibacteraceae bacterium | reverse complement strand
CTCGATGCTCGGCGCCGGCATCTATGGTCTGGTCGGCAAGGCCGCAGGCTTGCTTGGCGGCATGGTATGGGCATCGTTTCTGGTTGCGATGGCGGCCGCATTGTTGACCGGCTTGTCGTATGCCGCACTCGGCTCGCGCTACCCGCGCGCGGGCGGCGCCGCCTATATCATCCAGCGCGCATTTGGTCGCCGCTGGCTCGCGTATGCCGCCGGGTTGTGTGTGGTCGCCTCGGGCATGACATCGATGGCGACCGGTTCGCGCATCGTCGCCGCCAATGTGCAGACGCTGTTCGGGCTGGAAGCACTGCCGCTGACGCTGATCGCCATTGCTTATCTCGCCTTGCTGTGCGCGCTGGTATGGCGCGGGCTGCGCGAATCGCTGTGGCTCAATGCGCTCTGCACGCTGGTGGAAGCTGGCGGTCTGATTCTGGTCGTCGTCGTTGGCGCCCGCTTTTGGGGACAGGCCGATCTGCTGGCTTTACCCACCGAACAGGACTGGGCCGCCACGGGTCTGCTACTGACGCAAAGCGCGGTGCTGACGTTCTTCGCGTTCATCGGCTTCGAGGACACGCTCAATGTGTCGGAGGAAGTAAAAAATCCGGCGCGGAACGTGCCACTCGGATTGATCGGCGCGATGCTCGGCGCCACGGTGCTGTATCTGTTGATCGCGATCACGGCGGTATCGGTGGTGCCGTGGCAGACATTAGCCGCCGCGCCCGCTCCGCTCGGCGCAGTGATGGAACGCGCCGCGCCCTGGCTACCGGCCGTCGTCTACACCGTGGTGACGATATTTGCGGTAGCGAATACGGCGCTGATCAACTTTGTCATGGCCTCCCGTCTGCTGTTCGGCATGGCGCGTCAGGGTTTGCTGCCGAAACGGCTCGCCAGTATTCACCCGACGCGCAATACGCCCCACATCGCCGCCGTTGCAATCTTTATCGCCGTATCACTGCTGCTGATGGTTGGCGATGTCAGTCAGCTTGCCGCCGCCACGGTGATTCTGCTGCTTGCGGTGTTCACGCTGATGAATGCTGCGCAGATCGTGCTGACGCGGCGCGCCGGCGAACCACAGGCGTCGATCCGCGTACCGATGATCGTGCCGTTACTGGGCGGATCGATTTGCGCGGCGCTACTCATCGTGCGCGCGGCGACCGGTGAAATCGTGGCGCCGCTGATCGCGGGAGCACTGGCTGTCGGTGTGGGAATCTTGTACCTGGCGACACGACACAATCATCGCCCGGACGAAACCGCGCCGGTATAGAACGTCAGCCGTTGCGGCATGACGCAATCATCAGCACGACCACAGCCATCGATGCTCGACGGATGCCACGTTTATTCCTGTGCTGGGCGGCGCCGCGCGAAGAATAAAAACAAACCGAGTAAAGCAACGACGATGCAGCCCAAAGCTGCAATCATCAAAAACGCATCGCGCCAATTTTTGTAAGCGTCGCCGATAAAGCGTGCCTTATGCAGCAACGAAAATACTTCCCCTTCCAATGCCGCCGCCGGATCGACGCGCGCCGCTAATGCGCCGCTGCGCGTCTCCACATACCAGCGCGTCGGTGCGTCGGCAAATTGCGCACGCCACACCGGCAATCGCTTATTCACGAAGCCGTATTCGCCACTAAATTTCGTTACCGGTTCTAGCACGACGATATCCGCCTCACTATGCGAATAATGCCGTGCCAATTGTTCGGCCAATCTACGATCGGCATTCGCGATCGGCTCGCCGCTGCGCGTATCGAAACATTCCGACAAATTCATCTGCGCGCTGGCGCTCGAAGAGTTCGCTACGTGCATTGGATGATGCGCGTGTTCATCGCCATTCGCTTTTGCTGGCATCGCGTTGGCCGCCCAATAGCAAATACCCTGCTGCGTGCGCGCCAATGTAAACGCCCGCTGTATAACCGCATCGCCTAGCTCGTCGGTACGAAATGTATTTACTGGCGCCGCAACCGCTTCGACTTCGCTTTGCGATTGCAGCAAATGCCACGCACCGCTGGTCGTGAAACTGAACATGACGATCGCGACAGCCAACGACAAACGTCGATGCCAGCGTCGAGCCGGTAAATCGCGCAAGCGTAGAGCAGCACGTTTCAGGCGCACGTACATCACGACGCCGAATACCGCGGTCGCAAACGTCGCGGCCAACAGTACGAGCATGACCGCGATCCGCACGCCATTGCGCTCATGCAGAAATTCAAAATTGTGCAGCGTGCGAAAATAAATCTGAAAAATACGCTTGGGCCGATCCGATAATGTCACCAGCCGATTGCCGGCTGTATCGACGTACACGCGCATTGCGTCGTCACGTGCAAAATCGATGCGCCATGCCGGCAGAATACGATTGATAAAAACATAATCGTCATCGAAGGCATCGATGCGCGCGGCATGAGTGATGACGCCGTTAGTGTCGGCGAGAAAATATCTGGCCAGGGATTCGGCATGCAGCACTTCGCCGTTTTCGATTGGCGCGCCACTATCGACACGAAAATACCGCACGCCCTCACGCGTCTGCACGCGATACGCCGCGATATTCGCCAGCTGCGCCACCGTCGCACCGGAAATTTCATCGATGCTATTTTGTTGCAGCACATTGCGCAGCGAGAGCACACGCTGCGGCCATTCGATAGCTGGCGGCTGCATTTGCGCAGCGCGCGGCTGTAACGCACTCATGACCGGATGCAGAATTCCGGAACCCGCGAACACCAGTACGGCAACACACGCGACAATCCCGAGCCAGCGATGCAAAAATAAAATTTTACGCATCGTGTTATTCGCCAATTTTATATTCGATGCCAACCGCTACCGTGCGTGGATTTCCCGGCGAATAACTGTTT
>CBFHCK010000351.1:0-2849 GCA_965653955.1 uncultured Spongiibacteraceae bacterium | reverse complement strand
CCATAAATTATTGTTTTCAGGCCCTTGATAGCAGAGCCGGCCCGCAATTGGGAAGACGCGGACAAGTCGCCAAAAGAAATGCCGGCGCGCGTAAACGCGGCCAATTCCGAATGGGAAGGCGACCTGGTCAAGATGGATGGCGGCGTCACGGTCACGCAAGGCAACATGAAGCTGACCGCCGATCGGGCCGATCTCGACCGCTCGACGAACAAAGTCAATCTGTACGGGAATGTCGTGGTGCGGCAGCCCAACATGAAATTGACCGGCAGCAACGCCGATATGGTCACGACCAATTCGTTCGGCCATGTCATCGATGCGCGCATGCTCGATTACAAAAGCGGCATGCGCGTCAGCGCGGATAAGCTGACACGACGCAAACAAAGCGTTATCGAGCTCGACAACGCCGAATACACGCGCTGCCCACCGGACCAGGAAGACTGGCGGATGCGCTCGAAGCGCATTCGGCTGAATCAGGCCACCGGTCGCGGCGAAGCGACCAGCACGACGATCCGCGTTGGCGATGTGCCGGTGTTTTACACGCCGTACATGAATTTCCCGATCGATGAGCGCCGGCAGAGCGGCTTTTTGTGGCCTTCGATCGGCAGTAGCTCGTCGGGGCTGGATATTGCCGCGCCCTACTACCTCAACCTCGCCCCCAATTACGACGCGACTCTTACGCCAAGGCTGATTACCGATCGCGGCACGATGCTGGAGGTCGAAGGCCGATATCTGAACCGGTTCAGCAACTGGGTGGTGTCAGGTTCGCAACTCAATAACGACGATAAAACCGGCGACGACCGCTGGTCGCTGGGCGTGCAGGAAAGCGGCAACCTGAACAGCTATTTCTCGACATTGATCGATTACAACCGCGTCAGCGACAACGATTACTTCCGCGATTTCAGCGTCGGCAGCCTCAACATCAAGCGCCAGGTGACGCTGAATCAGCAAGCAGCGCTGAACATGCATTACGAGAACTGGTATTCGGGCTTGCAGGTACAGCAATACCAGATCACTGACGATCTGGTTTCCGAGCCCTACAGCAAGGAGCCGCAATTCACGCTGGGGCGCATGGCCAGCGGTAAAAATTTCGCGCTCGATTACAGCCTTCTCACCGAATTCACCCGCTTCGAGCACGACGACCTCAATGAATTGATGCAGGTCGGTGGGCCGCGCGACATTGGCAATCGCCTGTATGTCGAACCGGGTATCAGCTTCCCGATGCGCTGGACCTCGACCTATGTAAATCCCGAAGTCCGCATGCGCTACGTGGGTTATGAGCTGACGCGAAACGATTTCTCCACCGAAACGGAAGACAGCCCCTCGACCGCCGTGCCACAAGCCATTCTCGATGCCGGCGTGTTTTTCGAGCGCGATCTGTCCCTTAACGGCAATGCGTATCAGCAAACGCTGGAACCGCGCCTCTATTATCTGTACAGCCCCTACAAGAAGCAGCTCGACCAGCCGTTGTTCGATACGAGCCCGCTGACGTTCGATTTCCAGCAGCTGTTCCAGCCGCGACGCTTCGTCGGCCACGACCGGCTCGAAGACTTCAATCAGCTGGCCACCGGTTTTACTTCGCGCATCATCGAGAGCGAGAGCGGGCGCGATCTCGGCCACGCCAGCATTGGCCAGATTTTCTATTTTGAAGACCGCCGCGTGAACGCGCTGACGACGGAAACCCGCGACGATCAGGCGAACTCGGCGGTAGCCGGCCAACTGACGTTGCAGCCCAGCCAGTCGCTGTGGGCGAACGCAAATATCCTGTGGGATCAAAGCGCCAACGAAATCCAGCAGGGCAATGTCTATTTCCATTACGAGCCGAGCCTTGGCGCCATCTACAATCTCGGCTATCGCTATCACCAGCCGGACCCGGCGGTATCGACATTGCAAAACGGTCTGCGCCAGGCCGACCTGTCGATGGCGGTGCCGATCAGCCGGCGCTGGCGTTTATTCGGTCGCGTCAATTACGACTTCGATCTGAACACGACGCTGGAAGATATGCTCGGCTTCGAATACGAAGACTGCTGCTGGGTGACGCGCATCGTTTATCAACGCGCGATCTTCTCTGAGCGCTTAAACACGATTGGCCAACCGGAACCGCAACGCGATACCGCCATTTTGGTCGAATTCCAGCTGAAAGGCCTGGGCGGTCTCGGCCGCAAGGTCGATACGCTGCTGCAAGAAAGTATTTGGGGGTACCGTGATCGCTACTAAGTCTATTTTGTTCAAGATGTTGTCATTTCGCCGCTTAACGCTGCTTTGCGTGCTGACCGCACCGGTAACGTTGTGGGCGCAATCCGCCGATTCGCAGGGCGGCGCGCAATTGCAGACGCTCGACCGCGTGGTCGCCATTGTCGATGACGACGTCATCCTCGTCAGCGAATTGCAGAGTGCGATCTCCCGTGCCGAAGCCAATGCTCGACGCGCGAAACGCGAGCTGCCGCCGGCGGAACAATTCCGTCGCTACATCTTCGATCAGCTGGTACTCGAAAGCCTACAATTGCAGATCGCGCGCCGCGCCGGGGTGCGCATCAGCGACAGCGAACTGAACGAATCGATGGAGCGCATCGCGCAACAGAACAACATGACGCTGGAACAGTTTTCACAGGCGTTATCGCGCGACGGCGTCCCTTATGCGCAAGCGCGCGAACAACTGCGACGCGAAATGCTGATCCAACGCGTGCAACAGGGCAGCGTGAATGAGCACGTCCAGATCACCGATCAGGAAATCGATAACTTCCTCGGCTCAGCCGAAGGACAGGCACTGACTGCTCCGCAATTTCGCGTGCAACATGCGTTGATTCCGGTTAGTGGCGGCGATGCGGATGCGGCGCGCCGGTTCGCAGAGC
>CBFHCK010000350.1:0-2881 GCA_965653955.1 uncultured Spongiibacteraceae bacterium | reverse complement strand
TCCTTTCGCGTTCGCCGTGGCAAGCAGACCGGCGGCAATCACTGTTTTGCCGACATCGGTATCCGTGCCGGTGACGAAATATGCATTAGCCATTGTTTTTAATCATCAGAATGCGTCCTCACTCTTCGAATATTCTTTGCCGAGTCGCAGATACCAGACCTGATATGTCGCTGGCAGAAAACCTTCGGTATCGCGCTGCGTTTCGTAGGCGGCGCTGAACCGCTGCAAACGTGCGCGCGAGGTCAATCCATCGGGACGCCCGCTATTCACGTTATGCGCGCCGATCGATTTCAATTCGCGCGTCAGCTCGCGCAATTCGCGATAGCGCAGCACGATATTTTCCTCGCGCCACGACTGCACTGTTAGACCGGCGCGCGCCACTGCGGCATTGAGTTGCTCGCGCGCGATAAATCCATTCACATGCACACGATCGTCCGCTTGCTGCCATGCATTGCGTAATTCGTGCAACGTGTGCGGACCGAGCGTCGCGATGTACGCGCTGCCTCCGTCGCGCAACACGCGTGCGATTTCGATAAATGCAGCGCCCGGATTTTCGCTCCATTGCAACGCGAGGCTGGAAAATATCGTGTCGATCGACGCACCGGCGAGCGGCAGATTTTCCGCATCGCCACACAACCACGTTAAATTTTCATCGACATGATGCACACGCGCATACCGCAACATGCCTTCGGCGAGATCGAGCGCAACTACTGCATGACTTTTAGCAAGCTGCGCACTGATCGCGCCGGTGCCGCACCCGATATCGAGCAGGGTTTTTGGCGTGGATAATTCCGTTTGTTGCGCAGTAAATTCACTTTGCCGCAGCAAATTATTCGCCACATCGCGCTGCAGTTGCGCGGCGTTATCGTAACTCGCCGCCGCATTGCCGAACGATTGCGCGACCGCTCGCTTCGAGCGTTGCGCGAACGGAGCGCGCTGTAATAATCCCGCGCTCGACAACAAGCGATCAAGATGCTGCCAGCACAATTCCGCGTGACTGACGAAAGGCAGATGCGCAGCACTGTCGAGCAAAACCGTCCAATGCTGCGGTGCGATATGCGAGATATTTTCTGCAACACTCGCCGGCACCAGCGCATCCGCGCTACCGAAAATATGCAGACCGGGAACGTTGCTATCGCGCAACTCATCGCGCACATCGAGTTGTGCGAGCAACCCCAAACCCCACGCCAGCGCTTCGCTGCTCGCTTTCGTTTCTACAGCACGCAACCAACGCAGTAAATCGCGTTCGGCATCGCTACCGCGCGTTTGCAGCATGAGAAAGCGGCGCAATGTCGCTGCCGGATTGTGTTCGAGCTGCGTTTGAAATTCTGTAAATGTTGTGCGCGACATCGCGCTCAACCAATCGGCGCGTTCGACGAAACACGGATTACTCGCAACCGTCATCAGCGCAGCGCAACGCTCAGGAAAACGTGCAGTAAATTTAGTGGCGATTGCACCCCCAAGCGACCAACCGAGCAACGCTGAATTGAGCGGAACGTAATGCGCGAGCTGATCGAGTAAAGCATCGATGCGTAATTGCGATTGCGGCGGCGAACGACCAAAGCCAGGCAAATCGAGCAACGTGACATTGCAGCGTCTGCGCAATAACGGCAACCAGTCGCGAAAAACCTCCGACGACATTCCCCACCCGTGGAGCAGCACCAATTCCGGCGCGGTGGCGCTCGCCATCTGCGACGGTAATCGTTCGCAATACCATGACTTCATTGCGGCTTCTGCACGTGTGCCAGCGCATCGAGCAATTGCTCGATTTGTTTTTCGCTATGCGCCGCGCTCAAGGTAATGCGCAAGCGCGAGGAATTTGCCGGCACCGTCGGCGGGCGAATTGCACTGATCCAAAACCCGCGCTCCGCCAGCGCATTGCTCCAACGCATTGCCTCGTCCGCCGCACCGATCAGCAGCGGCTGAATCGCCGTGTTAGATGAAAACAATCGCAATCCGATCTGCTCGGCGCCGCGACGAAATTGCGCAATTAAATCCTGCAAATGTTCACGTCGCCACGTTTCGCGCTGAACGATTTCCAAACTTTTCGATGTTGCTGCCGCGACTGCCGGCGGTAACGCTGTCGTGTAAATATACGTGCGCGAAAATTGGATCAGCGTTTCAATCAGCGCTTCACTGCCGGCAACAAATGCGCCGAATGTGCCGAATGCTTTGCCGAGCGTGCCCATCAAAATCGGCAATTGATTGATGTCTAGGCCGAAATGCTCAGCACAGCCGCCACCGTTTTTTCCGAGCACGCCGATGCCGTGTGCATCATCAACCATCAACCAGGCATTATGCTTTTGCGCGAGCTGCGCCAATTCCGGCAATGGTGCGCAGTCGCCGTCCATGCTGAACACGCCGTCTACGGCAATTAATTTTCTTCCGTCGCCCTCATCTGCTTGGGTGCGCGCCAATCGTGTTTCTAGATTTTCGATATCGTTATGCAAAAAACGCTGGAAACGTGCGCCGCTGAGCAAACCCGCATCAAGCAGCGAAGCATGATTTAGCTTGTCTTCAAAAATATGATCGCCATTACCGAGCAACGCATTGATCACACCGAGATTCGCCATGTAGCCGGTCGAAAATAACAAGGCGCGCGGCCGGCCGGTGAATTCGGCGAGCTGTTCTTCAAGACGATGATGTAACGCGCTGTGGCCGCAAACCAAATGCGACGCGCCGCTGCCGACGCCGAATTCATCAGCGGCATTTTTAAATGCGGACACAATATCGGGATGATTGGCGAGGCCGAGATAATCGTTATTGCAGAAATTCAGATAGCGTTTGCCGTCGACAATCACTTCAGCGCCTTGCGCGCTGTCGATTACCTTGCGCATGCGATAAAGATTTTGCTCGCGACGCTCGTTGAGAGCGGATTGCA
>CBFHCK010000349.1:0-2887 GCA_965653955.1 uncultured Spongiibacteraceae bacterium | reverse complement strand
GCCGACGAACTCAGCAACCATGTGTTCGGCAATGGCGTAGTTAACGACACTGAGGTGGTTCAGCATGGCGGGGTTCCAGGAGTTAGAGTGCTGGCAAAAATAGGTATGTGTTTTTATACAGTAGTTTGGGTGGGGCTGGCAATTGTGTGACGATAAAACCCGAAAGCGATCCGTTCATGCGTCGATCCATTCATGAGTACAGCAAAGCAGCCTGAGCGATAGCCGTGACTCCCACTATCCCCATCCCCACTCATCGCCACATTCTCGCGATGGCGATTCCGATCATTCTCGCCAATAGCGCATCGCCGCTGCTGGCGCTGACCGACATTGCCGTCATCGGGCATTTCGGGGCAGTCGAGGATTTGAGCGCGATTGCGCTCGGCACGTTGCTGTTCAGTTTTATTTTCTGGGGCTTCGGTTTTCTGCGCATGAGCACCAGCGGTTTCGTGGCGCAGGCGCGTGGGCGTGACGATGATCTCGATCAGGTCGCGACTATTGCACGTGGATTGCTGCTCGCGTTCGCTATCGGTATCGCGTTGATCGCATTGCAGCAGCCGATTATTTCGATTGCGATGCGTATCTTCGGTGCCGATCCCGAAACCAAAACGATCGCCCGCGAATTTTTCAGCATTCGGATCTGGAGCGCTCCGGCGACGCTCGCACTGTATGTATTGACGGGGTTTTTTATCGGCAGTGGCGCCGGTCGGGCATTGTTGATCGCGCAATTGGTGCTGAACGGCGCAAACATTTTGCTCGATATTTTCTTTGCCGGCGTTCTTCAGATGGGCGCGCGTGGCGTTGCGTTCGGCACCGCGCTTGCCGAATGGCTCACCTTGTTCATTGCCGGTGCGATGGTATGGCGCCAGCTGCGTGTGAAAATTATCGCTGTGCGTGCGCAGTTGCGCGCCGCACTATTTAATTCGCAGAAGTTACGTGCGCTGCTCGCCGCGAACGGCGACATCATGTTGCGCACGTTATCGCTGCTGGCGGGGTTCGCGATCTTTACCGATCAAGGCGCGCGCTTCGGTGCGGCGACGTTGGCAGCCAATCATTTGTTGTTACAGCTGGTGTCGTTCAGTGCTTTTTTTCTCGATGGTTTCGCCTATGTTGCCGAAGCGTTAGTGGGGCGAGCCCACGGTGCGAACGATCGACTCGCGTTTCGGGCGGTGGTGCGTCGCTCGTCGCATTTGGCTGCGGCAACCGCTTTATTACTGGCGCTGGTTTTATGGTTTGCCGGCAATTTTTTCATCGACAGATTAACCACGCTCGAAGCGGTGCGCGATCTGGCGCGCGAGTTTCAGCCGTTCTGTGCCGCGTATGTGCTGCTGTCATTCGCGGCGTTCCAGTTCGATGGAATTTTTATCGGGACTACGCAATCGCGTCCGTTACGCAATGCGGCGGTAGTGTCGACTGCACTCTTCGCGCTGATGGCGTTTCCGCTGGCGCAGCAGTTCGGCAATTACGGTTTGTGGCTGGCGTTCATCGGCTTTGTCGTCGTGCGCGCGTTGGCGCTGGGTGCTTATTATCCGCGCGTGTTCAAGTTCTGATTTCGACGTGTCGGTGTGGAACGGCGCGGACGAGCTTGATATTCGACACATCGATCGCCATTAATGACGACAGACCACCCAGTGCTTCCGCGATAGGGCGCGGCTACAATTCGGCTCGTTCCGCGTCCGCTCATAAACAGGCATTGCTATGGCAACAGAACTGATCACCGAACGCAGCCAGTTACTGCTGAAGGCCTTGATCGAGCGTTATATCCGCGAAGGGCAGCCGGTGGGATCGAAAGCGCTGCTCGAATCGAGCGGCTTGCCGATTAGCCCGGCGACAGTGCGCAACATCATGGCCGATCTTGAAGACGCAGGTCTGATCCGCGCGCCGCACACCTCCGCCGGCCGTGTTCCGACCGTGCTTGGTTATCGCTTCTTCGTCGATTCGCTGATTACCGTGCGCCCGCTCGAACGCGAGGCGGTGGCGAGCCTGCAACTGGAATTGACCTCGGACAAATCGTCGAAAGAACTCGTCGAGAGCGCGTCGCAATTGCTATCGCGAATCACCGCGCAGGCAGGGCTGGTTACATTGCCGCGCCAACCACGCGTGATACTGCGGCAGGTCGAGTTTCTGCCGTTGTCCGATAACCGCGTACTGGTCATTCTCGTCATCAACGAGCGCGAAGTGCAGAACCGCGTCATTTACACCACTCGCCCCTACGACGAGTCCGAGTTGCAGCAGGCTGCCAATATGATCAACCAGCGCTTCGGCGGCCGCAGCCTTGATGAAGTGCGCAGCGCCTTGCTCGACGCGATGCATGCCGACAAAGCGACCATCGACCGGCATATGCAGGCCAGCCTCGATCTGGCGAACAAGGCGTTCGAGACGCCGCCTAACGATAAGCGGGATTACGTCGTCAGCGGCGAAACGCAATTGATCGGCGCCACCACTCCCGAAGAGATCGACAAGCTGAAAGGGCTGTTCGAAGCCTTCCAGCAGAAGCGCGATATTCTCGATCTGGTCGACCGCTGCATTCGTGCCGATGGCGTGCAGATTTTTATCGGGGAGGAAGCGGGTTTCGAGGTGCTCGGCGATTTCAGCGTCATCACCGCGCCGTATCAGGTCGGTGGCCAGACGCTCGGCATTCTCGGCGTGGTAGGCCCGACGCGGATGGCTTACGAGCGCGTGATCCCAATCGTCGATGTCACCGCGCGGATGCTGAGTTTAGCCTTGAAATCGATCTGAGGGTTGAAATCGCAAAGCGTGCCCCCATCTCTCGCTCCAGCCAAAAAATTCCCTGATCGAATCAGCTTTACGGAGACTCAGTTGTGACAGAGCCGCAGAATCCCCCTGTCGAAGATGAAGCCATTGCCGCCGCAGCCGAGCAGGCCGCCGG
>CBFHCK010000348.1:0-2931 GCA_965653955.1 uncultured Spongiibacteraceae bacterium | reverse complement strand
GGGATTCGCCATCAATTCTTCATAACGTGAACGCGCCGCGCCAATTTCGGTATTGATCAGGCCGAACAACTCCTTTTTCGCCTGGCCCCACGCGATACCTGCCGCAAACTGCTCTCGCATGTAGGTTGTCTGTTCTGGCGTCGCGAATGCCTGCCAGATTTGAAACACCGTCGAATCGGATGGGTCCTTTGGCTGGCCGGGTTCGAGCAAATTCGTTTTCACTTTATTGATCAGCTTTTGCAATTCCTTTTCCGATGCAAACAGCGGAATCGTGTTGCCATAGCTCTTGCTCATCTTGCGTCCGTCGAGGCCACCGAGCACCGCGACGTTGTCATCGATCATCGCCTCCGGCAACGCGAACGTTTCGCCGTAAATATGATTGAAGCGCTGGCCGATATCGCGCGCCATTTCGATGTGCTGAATCTGATCGCGACCGACCGGGATTTTGTGCGCATTGAACATCAAAATATCCGCAGCCATCAGAATCGGATACGAGAACAATCCCATCGTCAGCGCGAAATCGGAATCTTCGCCGGCATCTTCATTTTTCTGTACGGCATCTTTGTATGCATGCGCGCGATTCATCAATCCCTTCGCGGTGACGCAGGTGAGCACCCAAGTCAGCTCGGTAATTTCCGGCACATCGGATTGACGATAAAACGTCGCCGTGTCGGTATCGAGACCAAGTGCGAGCCACGTCGCCGCGATTTCTTTGGTCGACTGATGTACCTGTGTCGGATCCTGGCATTTGATTAACGCGTGGTAGTCGGCAAGAAAATAAAACGAGTCGACATTGCTATCGCGGCTAGCCGCAATAGCCGGACGAATAGCGCCGACATAATTGCCGAGGTGGGGTGTGCCGGTTGTGGTGATGCCAGTTAATATGCGTTGCTTTTTCATTATTGAAACGATTCCAAAACTAAATACGGGATTGCGAAGAAACCGACGTCTGAAAAAAATGCGTCAGCGCGCGCGACAAGTACCAGCAATCGCGTGTGCCGGCGAGTTCGCGCAGCGAATGCATCGCCCATTGCGGCACACCGACGTCAAGCGTGCGTACGCCGATTTCGGTGGCTGTAATCGGGCCAATCGTGCTGCCGCAAGCCATATCGCTGCGCACAACAAAACTCTGCACCGGCGCATCGATCTGCTGACAGATGTGACGAAACAGCGCTGCGGTTTCGCTATTGGTGGCGTAGCGCTGATTTGCATTGATTTTGATAACAGGACCACGATTCAACAGCGGACCGTGATTCGCATCATGCCGGTCGGCAAAATTCGGATGAATGCCGTGTGCGTTGTCGCACGAAATCATCAACGATCGATCGATCATCCGTGCATAGTTTTCGTCGCTGCCGGCGATGCGCCGTAATAGCATTTGCAGCATTGTGCCTTGTGCACCGGATGTACTCATGCTGCCAACTTCTTCGTGATCGCTGCAAATCAGCATCGCGCTGCGCGCGCCATTTGTCGCCCCGCTATTTGCCGCAATCAGCGATTTCAATCCAACAAAACACGACAGCAAATTATCGATGCGCGCACTCGCGATGAATTCCTGGTTCAACCCCACCAGCGCGGGCGGCTGAGTGTCGTAGCAGTTGATATCGTAATCGAGTACTTCGCGTGCATTTCGAACGCCGGTTTGCGCGCGCAATTGTTCGAGCAGCAGTGCACGAAAATCCGGAACGGTTTCCGCACCGCTCGCCAATACCAGTGGTAATTGCGTTTGCGCGTTGATCGAGCGGCTGTTGTTAACTTCGCGATCGAGATGAATCGCAAGACTCGGAATGATCGCAATCGGCTTTTCGAAATCGATCAGCGCATTCGCCAACACGCCGTCATCGGTTAAATACGTCACGCGGCCCGCCAGCGATAAATCGCGATCGAACCACGGGCTCAACAACGCACCGCCGTAAACTTCGACGCCGAGTTGAAAATAGCCGCTGCGTTGTAATTCGGGATTCGGTTTGATCTTTAAGCAAGGGCTGTCGGTATGCGCGCCGGCCATATGCAAACCGGTCTCAACCACATCGTCCGATCCAAGCACGAACGCAATCAGCGACGAATCGTTGCGCGTCACGTAATAACGCCCGCCCGTTCGCAATTGCCAGCGGTCGCTTTCCGCCAGCGCCACGAAACCGTGCTGCTGCAATTCGGCGGTCATATTGCTGACCGCGTGAAATGGTGTCGGCGAGCGATGCAGAAAACTCAGTAATTCGTCGAGCAGCCGTTGCTGCTCTTTAACGATGACTTCATCGGCCAAAATAACTTCCTCGGAATTATTTTCGAAAGGCTTCGAGGCGCGCGAGCAGGCTCGATGTATCCCAGCGTCCTCCGCCGAGCGCTTGCACGTCGCCATAAAACTGATCGACTAATGCGGTGAGCGGTAACTGGCTGCCATTGCGACGCGCCTCGGCGAGCGTGTAACCGAGATCCTTGCGCATCCAATCGACGGCAAAACCGTGGTTGTACTCACCGGCGATCATCGTTTTGTGCCGGCTCTGCATTTGCCACGATTGCGCCGCCCCCTGCGAAATCACTGCGATCGCGGCTTCGATATCGAGCCCGGCATTGCGCGCGAAATGCAACCCTTCGGCGAGACCCTGTACCACACCGGCGATGCAGATTTGATTCACCATTTTTGCCAGCTGACCGCTGCCGGATGAGCCGATGTATTGCACGCAGCGGCCATAGCATTGGAGCACGCCTTCGATACTGGACAGCGAGGCTTGATCGCCGCCGACCATGACGCTGAGTTGCCCCCTTTCGGCACCGATTTGGCCGCCAGATATCGGAGCATCGAGAAATTCAACCGACTGCTTTTTCAATTGCTGCGCCATCTCACGCGCCAGCTCCGCAGAGGTGGTTGTGTGATCGACGACGACGCTGCCCGCCTTGATCGTCTCCGCTATTCCGCTCTGACCAAAAATG
>CBFHCK010000347.1:0-2942 GCA_965653955.1 uncultured Spongiibacteraceae bacterium | reverse complement strand
GCTCAGCTGGATCTCGCCCGCTTGCATCTTGTGCAAAAACGGGCGCAGGACGCAGAGCCGCTGTTTAAAGCAGTAATCCAGGCGGACCCGCAGAACGTCGCAGCGATCAAAGGCTTCATCGCTGCACTGGAAACTCAGCATGGACGTGCTGAAGCAGCGAAGACCGTGGAGCAAAGCGTTTTGCAGATGAACAACACGCCGGTCGCGCACGCTGTCCTTGCCGAATATGCCTTGCGCAACGGCAAACTCGATGACACCGAACGCCATCTCCAGGCGGCGGGCGATCAGAGTGCTTACGCGAAATACGTGCGCCAAATGCTGACGCAGTTACGCGCTACGCAAGCCAGCGCCAAAGACGACCTCGCCACGGCCCGTGCCGCATTATTAAAAAATCTGCATACCGATCCACAAAACGCGACGCTGTTGGCGCAGCTGGCGCGCGTGGAGCTTCGCGCCGGCAAGCGCGATGAAGCGAATAAATTGGTGCAACAGATTTCGCAACTGCAACCGGGCTCGCCCGGGCTGTTAGAGCTGCAGGGAGATATTGCCAGCAACGATAATCAGTGGGCGCAAGCGGCGGAGCATTATCGTCAGGCATGGCAAAAGGTTCCGACGAATAGTTTTGCGATCAAGACGTACAACGCGCAGAAACGAAACGACGCTTCGTCGGCAAGCAAATTTCTCGGTGAATGGCGTAATCGCCAGCCACAGAATGCAATGCCGTACTTGCTCGAGGGCACGGCACTGGAACTCCAGGGCGACAAGGCCGGCGCAATCAAAACCTACGAGGCCGGCTTAAAGCTCGACAACAATAATGTGCTGCTGTTGAACAACCTCGCGCTCAGCTATCTCAACACGGGTGATCGGCGCGCGCTGTCGCACGCGGAAACCGCCTATCGTTTGCAGCCGCAAAGTGCGGCCATCGTCGATACCTATGGTTGGGTGCTGTATAAATCGGGCGAGAAGCAGAAAGCGATCGAGATACTGGAGCAGGCGCAGAAACTGGCACCGGATATCAAGGAAATTGCCGATCATCTGGCGCAGGCTAAGGCGGGCAACTGAGGCCCGCCGTTAGTTCAGCAGGGTCCGCAGCTTGTTCAAATGCGCCGGTGTGACACCGGCGTGAGTGGGCAGACTAATTAATCTATCCGCGAATGCCTGCGCATTCACTAATTCTCCGCGTACCGTTACCCGCTGGGCGACGCCTTCAATCTGCGGCAATGCCTGCTTATACATCGCCGTGGCGCCCAGCCCCGCTTCGCGCATCGCACTCAGCAACCGATCACGCATCTCACGGTCCGCGCATAACAGTGGAAAGCGCAGCAGACGACCGGAGCGCTCGCCAGCCGTACCCGACAAATCGACCAAGCGGGGATTCCGCTGCACGATGTCACTCAACTCCGCTTCGATGAGCCTGGGGCGCGACAAATAGATTTGAACGTTAGCGACTAACAACTGACGCCGTGTTTCAGGCATTTGCTGCAGCGACTCCAGCGGTTTGAATACGGTTTGTCCGAGCTTGAAGGCGGGGTTTCGGCTCAGACAGCCATACAGCCAAGGTTGCAGCAGCGCGTTGTATGCACGCACTTTGATGCCATAACTTGCCGAATCAGGTATCGCAGGTTGAACAGGCAGCCGGCTATCGAGCGCAGCACCGAACGTCTCACGAATCAATACCGCCCCGCCACCCAACAGACTGACCGGCTTGCCACGGCCGAACGACAGGCTGACGAAATCGGCAGAAAGCGCGCTAACCGGCTCGGGAAACCACTGCGCATTGTCTTCGATCAACGCCACTCCCGGCGCCGCCCGGCGGAGTTCCGATAAGCGTTCGCGGATGCCGAGGAAGTTCACCGCTACCACCGCCACAGTATTGGGCGTCAGCGCAGCCGCAAGTTCGCTCAGATCGTAAGCGGGATCGTTCGCGCCGATATCCACAAGCACGGCGCGCACTCCGGCAAACTCCGCCGCAGCGACCAGATCGGGGCAGCCGTACCCCGGCAAAATGATTTCGGGATCGACTATGTCGGGCCGTTGCAAGCGTGCGGCAATCATCGCAGCCGATAGCGCCGCCGTACCCGATTGCAGCCACAGCGCGCGATAACCGGGAAAGCGCGGTAAGTCCGCGCTGCGCTGAAGCGCTATCGGATGGCCGGCAGGGGGAAGGTCGCTCCATGGCGCGAGGCTCGTCATCGTGCGGATGGCTGCCACGTCGTCATGCGCTTACCCGAAAAGAACTTCACCGTAGCCTCGGCAATGGCAACATTGACCTGCACGAAGAAATAAATAATTCGCGCAACGCCGTGGTTTTTGATCGACTCGTTGCTGTGCGCCGCGATAGCGACGCCATAGAACGCGAGCTGTCCCAATAACGCCAATGTGTAGAACCAGCCATCGCCTGCGAGCGCCAAACTGACCAGAAATAACGACGCTAAAAACCACGGCACGCCCCAGCGCATAATTTTGTGGCTCCACACCTGTAGCGCGAACAATTGAAAACGCGTCAGCGACAACACATCCGGATGCCGCGCTACTGCCGTGATGCCGCGCAGCACTGTGCGCACCTTTCGCTGATATTCTTTTTGCGGATCCTTTAGGTCTTTGTAAAAACCCAGCACATCGGCCGCGGTCACCGCACGATAGCCGGCACGGGCGCAATTTAATGCGGTATTGAAGTCGCTCGGGCAATGAATATCCCACTGCTGACATACCGATTTACGCGCCGCGAAAAACGAGCCGCTCAGACCGACCAGGCCGGCAAGGTTCGACTCCATCCGGCGCAACCACATTTCGTAGCGAACATACGCGCCCTCTCCGGCTACTGCACCGTTATCGCTAATAAAGCGATCTTCGCTCGATACCGCGCCAACGTTCTCGTCACCGAAATAAGCGACAAGCTTGCGCAATGCGTCCGCCGGCATTTGCGTGGCCACATCAGAGAA
>CBFHCK010000346.1:0-2955 GCA_965653955.1 uncultured Spongiibacteraceae bacterium | reverse complement strand
GTTTTGGCGGCCAGGTAGTCACTGCGGGCAGCATCATCGTCCGTCAGCGCGGCACTAAAATCCGTCCGGGCGTAAACGTCGGTCTTGGCAAGGATCACACGTTGTTCGCGACTACCGATGGCGTCGTCCAGTTCGAGACCAAAGGCAAAGATCAGCGCAAGATTGTGAATATCATTGCCGCTTAACCGCCAACGATGCTCGCTAAAAGCCCCACCTGTTGGGGCTTTTTTGTTTGTGGCGGATAATCGTCCGCCACGAGTTTTATCAGGTATCTGGAAATGAAATTCGTCGATGAAGTAGTCATCAAGGTACAGGCCGGGCGCGGTGGCAACGGGTGTATGAGCTTTCGCCGCGAACGCGCCGTGCCGTTTGGCGGACCCGACGGCGGCGACGGCGGCGACGGCGGCTGCGTTTATTTGATGGCGGATGCGTCGGTCAACACAATGGTCGATTACCGCTATGTGCGCGGCTATCAGGCCAAAAGCGGCGAATCGGGTCGCGGTGCGAACTGTACTGGCGCCAGTGGCGATGACCTCGTACTCAACGTGCCGGTGGGTACCACGGTTATCGACGAGGATACCGGCGAAGTGTTGGGCGATCTGCTCAAGCCGGGTCAGCGTTTGCTGGTAGCGCAGGGTGGTTGGCATGGCCTCGGTAACACGCGTTATAAATCCTCGACCAATCGCGCTCCGCGTCAAACCAGCAAAGGTAGCGAAGGCGAGCTGCGCAATCTGCGAATGGAAATGAAAGTGCTGGCCGATGTCGGCCTGCTTGGTTTGCCTAACGCGGGCAAATCGACATTGATTCGCGCGGTGTCGTCGGCGAAGCCGAAGGTTGCCGATTATCCGTTCACGACGCTGGTGCCGAACCTTGGCGTCGTGCGAGTGCAGGCCCATCGCAGTTTCGTGATGGCCGATATTCCCGGCCTTATTGCCGGTGCTTCCGAAGGTGCGGGGCTTGGGATTCGCTTTCTCAAGCATCTGACGCGGACGCGTCTGTTGCTGCATTTGGTCGATGTGTTGCCGCCCGATGGCAGCGATCCCGTGCAGGCCGTTATGGATATCGCCCATGAACTCGATCGGTTCAGCCCGACTCTCGCCAGTCGCCAGCGCTGGCTGGTGCTCAATAAAGTCGATTTGTTGCCGGAGGACGAGCGTGAAGCGGTGTGCCGGGATATCGTTGAGCGCCTGAACTGGTCGGGGCCGGTCTACCGCGTCGCCGCAATCAGTGCGGAAGGCACCAAGGAGTTGTGCGGCGACATCATGACGCACCTCGAGCATTGCTGGGAAGATGAGGTCAGCAATCCTGAACTCGGCGAGCGTGAACGCGCACTGCAAACCGCCATGCAAGCCGAAGCGCGCGAGCGTATTCAGGCGTTGGCGGCCGAACGGCGCGCGCGGCGACTTGAGCAGCTCGCCGGTGAAGCTGATGAGGATGTCGAAGACGACGATGACGATTATGAAGTCGAAATCGAGTATGTACGGTGAAGTCGCAGTCAGGTTTGAGCGATAGACGCCCGCGAACAAGTGCCGAGATAAAGTAGTTTCCAATGAGGCTGGAATACATTCGATGAGAACAGAACTGCGCGCGGCACGCCGTTGGGTGGTGAAGATCGGCAGTGCATTGTTGACCAATGATGGCCGCGGCTTGTATGTCGCGGCAATCGAGCAGTGGGTGCATCAGATCGTCGAGCTGCGTAAGCGCGGCATCGAAGTCGTGTTGGTATCGTCCGGCGCGGTAGCTGAAGGGATGGTACGGCTCGGCTGGAAGACGCGCCCGCATGCGCTGCATGAATTGCAGGCCGCCGCTGCCGTCGGTCAAATGGGCCTCGTTCAGGCTTATGAATCCCAGTTTCAACGCTATGGCATGCATACCGCCCAGGTATTGCTCGGCCACGATGACATTTCAGCACGCGACCGTTACCTCAATGCCCGCGGCACGCTACAAACGCTGGTTGGGCTCGGCGTTATTCCCGTCATCAACGAAAATGACACCGTCGTTACCGATGAAATTCGGTTCGGCGACAACGATACGCTCGGCGCGCTGGTAGCCAACCTGATCGATGCGGATCTGCTAGTCATCCTCACCGATCAGGAAGGCTTGTTCGAACGCGATCCCCGTCAGGACCCTACCGCTGCATTAGTCTCGCGCGGTAAAGCAGGCGATCCCCAATACGAGGCGATGGCGGGAGGCAGCGGTGCGCTGGGTCGCGGCGGTATGTCGACGAAAATTCGCGCCGCTAAATTAGCTGCGCGCTCTGGGGCGGACACCGTTATCGCGAGCGGCCGACAGGAAAATGTCCTGGTGCGATTGGCTGATGGTGCCGAACTTGGAACCCTGTTGGTGGCCGATCAACAGCCGCTGGCTGCACGCAAGCAGTGGCTCGCCGGCCTGATGCAAACGTGCGGCACGCTATCGTTGGATGAAGGTGCAGTGCATGTATTGCGCGGTGCTGGCCGGAGCTTGCTGCCGGTGGGAGTGAAGGCGTTGAGCGGGCGTTTTCGACGGGGTGATCTCGTGTCCTGTCTCGATCCCGAGGGCAATGAGGTGGCGCGCGGTCTGGTCAATTACGCCAGCGAAGATGCCCAGAAAATTATCGGCGTGAGCAGCGATCGAATCGAATCACTGCTCGGCTATCAAGGCGAAAAAGAGCTGATTCATCGCGATAACCTGCTGGTGTTATGACGCTGTGGAATTCGCGCTGAAAAAAGTGCTTGGCACGATGTTGATGCCGTTACCGCTGGCCTCGCTGCTGTTAATCGTCGGTTGTTTATTGTTGTGGCGCGGACGATTGCGCTGGGGGCGCGGTTTGGTGACCGGCGCCGTGACATTGCTGCTGTTGGCGAGCTGCACGGCGATTTCCGATCTGGCGCTATTGCCACTCGAAGAGAAGTACCCGAAATGGGACGGCCAGAATCATGGTGTGCAGTATGTTGTTGTGATGGGTGCGAGTCA
>CBFHCK010000345.1:0-2989 GCA_965653955.1 uncultured Spongiibacteraceae bacterium | reverse complement strand
CGTTCGTTATCTGCATCAATTGCCGCCCGATGCCTCGCAAGCGCAACTCGCGGCCGGCGCGCATCCGTATCAACAGCGGCTCGCGTTCGAGGAGTTGCTCGCGCACCAGCTCAGTATGTTGCGGCTGCGCGAGCGTGTCCGCGCGCAGGGTGCGCCGATGTGCAAACAAAAGAAGCGCTTGGAAGCCGACTTCCTCAAACAACTGCCGTTCGCGCTGACCGGCGCACAGCGGCGCGTGATCGATGAAATTCACACCGATCTGAGCCAGCCGAAGCCGATGCTGCGGCTGGTGCAAGGCGATGTCGGCTCCGGCAAAACGCTGGTCGCGGCGCTGGCGGCAATGCGCGTGATCGGCAGCGGCTATCAGGTCGCGCTGATGGCACCGACCGAAATCCTCGCCGAGCAGCATCGCGATAATTTTTCGCGCTGGCTCGAACCACTCGGTATCGGCGTCGGCTGGTTGTCGGGCAAGGTCAAAGGCAAGCAGCGCGAACAGCAGCTGGCGGCGATCGCGAGCGGCACCGCGCCGCTCGTTATCGGTACACACGCGCTGTTCCAGGACGATGTGAAGTTCGCGAAGTTAGGGCTCGCCATCATCGACGAACAGCACCGCTTCGGCGTGCACCAGCGATTGGCGCTGCGCGAGAAAGGTGGCCTGCAGTTGCAGCCGCATCAGTTGATCATGACCGCGACGCCCATTCCCCGCACGCTCGCGATGAGCGCTTACGCCGATCTCGACACCTCGGTCATCGACGAGCTGCCGCCGGGCCGAAAGTCGATTCGCACCGCCGTGATCGGCAACGACCGTCGCGCCGATCTGGTCGAGCGCATCCGCCACGCCTGCGCCGAGGGTCGGCAGGCGTATTGGGTCTGCACATTGATTGAAGAATCCGAAACGTTACAGGCGCAGGCCGCCGAAGTGACGTGGCAGGAATTGCAGGCAGCGCTGCCTGAGCTGCGCATCGGTCTGTTGCATGGCCGGATGAAACCTTCCGAAAAGACCGCAACGATGGCGGCGTTTAAAGCCGGCGAATTGCAATTGCTGGTGGCGACCACGGTGATCGAAGTCGGTGTCGATGTGCCGAATGCGAGCCTGATGATTATCGAAAATGCCGAGCGGCTCGGACTCGCGCAGCTGCATCAACTGCGCGGGCGCGTCGGTCGCGGCAGTGCCGACAGTTTCTGTCTGCTGGTGTATCAGGCGCCGCTGTCGCAGCTGGGCAAGGCGCGGCTGCAGGTGCTGCGCGATAGCGCGGATGGCTTTGTCATCGCCGAAAAAGATCTGGAGCTGCGCGGCCCCGGGGAAGTGCTTGGCACGCGCCAGACCGGGCTGTTGCAGATGCGTATCGCGGATTTGCAGCGCGATGCGGCGCTGCTGCCGCGCGTGCGCGAGTGCGGCCAGGCGTTGGCGGCGGAGTATCCGCAGCACGGCGACGCGCTGATCCGGCGTTGGCTACCCGACCGCGAGCAATACGCACAAGTCTGATCCGCTATTTTTCCGCTGCTACACTTACCTGCAAACGCTTTTACCCCACATGCTTTTTTACGCCCCGCCATAACATTGTTAAAGAGGGTTTTTTCATGGGCATTCCTGCTGCCGTCGACTCGCTGCTGCGCAAGCAAAATATCGAATATGTCGTCGAGGATGGATCCGGGGATAAACCCGATAACGCCGTGCAGACGGCACTGCTGCAGGACGGCACCCATCGCCTGCACATATTGTTTCCCGCCGGGACACTGCTCGATCTGAATGCTGTCGGGCAGATGACCGGCTGGCAAATGCGCGCGATGTCGCCGAGCGATGTTCATAAACTCTGCCAATTGCACCACATGGAAAGCGTGCCCGCGGTGCCCGCGACGCTCGGTCTGCCGACGCTGGTCGATCGCAAAATTCTCGATGCGCCCGAGATCGTGCTCAATTCAGGTGATCGCGGCTGGCTGCGACTCACCACCGAACAATTTCAGCACAGCCTGCACGGCGCGATGCTCGGCGATGTGTCGGTCGATATCGCCCGGTTGCAGCATGGCGCTCTGGACAACTGCAGCGACATCGAACAGATCGGCAAGGCCGTGGCGAATTTCACGCAGCTGCGAATCAAGAAGCGGCTGGAAGAAACGCTGGAGATTCCGCCGCTGCCCGATACGGCGCAACGCATCATTAAATTGCGGGTCGATCCCTACGCCGACATGCGCGCGCTGACCAATATCGTGGAGATGGACCCAGCGCTGGCCGCGCAAGTGGTGAGCTGGGCGGCGTCGCCGTATTACGCCGCGCCGGGGCGAATCCAGTCGGTGCACGATGCGATTTCGCGCGTGCTCGGCTTCGATCTGGTATTGAACCTCGCGCTCGGCCTCGCCCTGGGCAAGAGCCTGAATCTGCCGAAAGACGCGCCGCGCGGCTTCACGCCGTATTGGCAGCAGGCTGTGTACGCATCGACTGCGGTCGAAGCGCTGGTGGGCTGCATTCCGGTTCCGCATCGTCCGACGGTTGGGCTCGCTTACCTATCCGGTCTGCTACATAACTTCGGCTTTATGTTGCTGGCGGAAATATTCCCGCCGCACTTCTCCAGCTATTGCCGCTTTCAAGAGGCGAATCCACATCTGAATTACACGCCGATCGAGCGCTTTCTATTGGGCGTCACGCGCGATCAGGTAGCCGGCTGGCTGATGAACCTGTGGTCGATTCCTGACGAAGTCTGCGTGGCGTTGCGTTATCAGAACGAACCCGGGTACGCCGGCGAAAACAGCGCTTACGCAAATTTACTGTTCGTCGCCATGCGGCTGCTGCGTCGGCATGGCATCGGCTCGGCGCCGCTCGAATCGATTCCTGCGGAGGTGTTCGAGCGCCTGCATCTGGACCCCGCAGCCGTTGAGGTTCTTAGCTCCGCTGCCGCTGATCAAGGAGCAGTGTCCGGCTACACCCACAACAGTTATCGCTATCCGGCGCGGTTCTCGCCAAAGCTCGCCGCCGCCATCATCGAAACCTTCA
>CBFHCK010000344.1:0-2989 GCA_965653955.1 uncultured Spongiibacteraceae bacterium | reverse complement strand
CTGGTGGGTGACAGCAGCGACAACATTCCCGGCGTCAGCGGTGTGGGAGAGAAAACAGCGGTGCCGCTGCTGACTGAAATTGGCGGCCTCGACCAGCTTTATCAGAATCTCGATAAGGTGGCGACGTTGAGCGTGCGCGGCGCGAAAACGCTGGCTGCCAAGTTAGAGGCCGAGCGCGAGCAGGCTTACCTTTCGTACCTGCTAGCGACGATCAAAACCGATGTGGAGCTGCCGTTCGGTCTCGATCAGCTTGTCGCTGGCGAGATGAGTCGGGAAGAGCTGCTCGAAACCTTCCGCGAGCTCGAATTCAAAAGCTGGGTTTCGGAGCTGCTCGATCAAGGCGTGGAGGCGCCAGCGGTTCCGGAAAAGGCGGCCGTATCGCGGAATTATCAGGTCATTCTCACCCAGCATGACCTCGACGTATGGATGGCTCGTCTCGCCGAAGCGCCGGTTTTTGCCTTCGATACGGAAACCACAAGCCTTGACTACATGCAGGCCGAAATCGTCGGTGTGTCGTTCGCAATCGATGTTGGTGAAGCGGCGTATGTGCCGCTGGCGCATGACTATCCCGGCGCACCCGAACAGTTATCCCGAGAGCAAGTGCTTACACAGCTGAAGCCACTGCTCGAAAACCCGCTGCGCGGCAAGATCGGACAAAACCTCAAATACGACAAAAGCGTGCTGGCCAACCACGGCATCAAGCTGAACGGCATTGTCTACGACACGATGCTCGAATCGTACGTCCTCGACGCTGTGGCAACGCGCCACGACATGGACAGCCTCGCGCTGAAGTATCTCGGCGTGAACACGATTCATTATGAGGACATCGCCGGCAAAGGCGCGAAGCAGATTCCGTTCAGTCAGGTTTCGATTGAAGACGCCGGCGAATATGCGGCCGAGGATGCCGACATCACGTTGCAGCTCCACCGGGCGTTATGGCCGAAGCTCGAAGCCGAGCCGACACTGCGTTCGGTGTTCGAAACGATCGATATGCCGCTGGTGCCGGTGTTGTCACGGATCGAGCGCAATGGCGCATTGGTTAGTCGCGAGCTGTTGGTACAGCAAAGCCATGAACTTGGGCTGCGGTTACTGGAGCTTGAACAACAGGCGCACGAGCTGGCCGGTCAGAAGTTCAATCTCGGTTCGCCGAAACAGCTCTGCGAAATTCTCTATGAAAAGCTCGGGTTGCCGGTAACAAAAAAAACGCCGACCGGGTCGCCATCGACCGCCGAGGATGCGCTCGCCGAACTTGCCGAGCAGTACGAGTTGCCGCGCGTGCTGATGGAATATCGCGGGTTGTCGAAGTTGAAATCCACGTACACCGACAAGCTGCCGGAGATGATTGATTCGCGCACGGGTCGGATTCATACCTCGTATCACCAGGCCGTTGCGGCGACCGGTCGTCTGTCATCGACCGATCCGAATTTGCAGAATATTCCGGTGCGCACGCAGGAGGGGCGGCGCATCCGACAGGCGTTTATCGCACCGCCGGGCTACCGCATCGTCGCGGCGGATTACTCGCAGATCGAGCTGCGCATCATGGCCCACTTGTCGGGCGATCAGCGGTTGCTCGATGCCTTCGCGCACGACGAGGATATCCACCGCGCCACAGCCGCCGAGGTTTTTGGCGCGCCGGTGGATGCCGTGACGCACGACCAGCGTCGCAGCGCGAAGGCGATCAATTTCGGCTTGATCTACGGCATGTCGGCGTTCGGCTTGGCGAAGCAGCTCGAAATAGGCCGCTCAGAGGCGCAGGCGTATATCGATCGTTATTTCACGCGCTATCCGGGGGTGCGCGAATTCATGGATCGCACCCGCGCCGAAGCGGCGCAGCGCGGCTATGTCGAAACGCTGTTCGGTCGCCGTCTGTATCTCCCCGAGATCAACACGCGCAATGCGCAGCGTCGCCAGGCTGCCGAACGCACCGCCATCAATGCGCCGATGCAGGGTACCGCGGCGGACATCATCAAAAAGGCGATGGTGGCGATGGATCAATGGCTTTCGGAGGCGCAAGTGCCGGCGCGCATGATCATGCAGGTGCATGACGAGCTGGTATTCGAAGTCGCGACCGACGCGGTCGAGTCGTTTCGCACTGAAGTGATCGCGCGGATGGCGTCGGCAGCCGAATTGCTGGTGCCATTAGTGGTCGAGGCAGGCGTTGGCGATAACTGGGATCAGGCGCACTAATCGGGGCGTGAACTTCAACCGGTGAGCCTAGTCATAATCCCCGTGGCTCCTGCCACAAGCCCAACCAGGTTTCCAAGGGCCTGATTGGGGTTTTCCAGTGTTTTCCCAGAAGAGCTGGTACTCGGCACGTCACCCCCCAACGCGTGCCGAGTCTTTTTATTCGCTTTCCGCAGTCGATGACTCGGCCTGAGTCAGCAGCCAGCGATCGAGCTGCTGCTGTAATTCTTCCAGCCCCCGATTATTAAGCGCAGAAAACAACTGCACGGTGACGTCCGGGATTTTCTTTGCCGCCAGCGCTTGCTGTACGTTTAGCAGCGCGGTTTTGCTCGCACCGAACGCGAGCTTGTCGGCTTTTGTTAACAGCACATGGACGGGCATTGCGCTGTGCGTGGCCCAGTCCAGCAGTTGCAGATCGAACGGCTGCAGCGGATGGCGGATATCCATCAACAACACCAGCCCCCGCAAGCTGGCGCGCTTACTTAAATAGGCTTCCAAGTGCCGCTGCCACGCCTCCTTCACCGCCAGTGGGACTTTCGCGAAGCCATAGCCCGGCAGGTCGACCAGGCGATGCAATTCGCCGAGCGCAAAAAAATTCAGCAATTGGGTGCGTCCGGGTGTCTTACTCGTGCGCGCCAGTTTGTGATTGCCGGTCAGCGCATTGATGGCGCTCGATTTACCCGCGTTCGAGCGACCGGCGAAGGCAACCTCTGCGCCTTCGTCCGGCGGGCATTCGCGCAAGGTCGGAGCGCTGATAAGAAAGTGCGCGCCGCGATAATTGATCGTGGATTTCTCTGGGGGATTC
>CBFHCK010000343.1:0-2996 GCA_965653955.1 uncultured Spongiibacteraceae bacterium | reverse complement strand
AGCAAAAAGCAACGAATGTGCATTGGCACGAAGGCGAAGTGACCCGCGCCGATCGTAATCGGCTGCTGCAACAAAAAGGCGCAACGATTTGGTTCACCGGTCTGTCGGGTAGCGGCAAGAGCACGGTAGCCGTGGCGCTGGAAACCGAATTGGCCAAGCGCGGCAAACTGTCGTATCGCCTCGATGGCGATAACGTGCGCCTCGGCATCAACAAGAACTTGGGCTTCTCCGCCGAAGATCGCACCGAGAACATTCGTCGCATCGGCGAAATTTCGAAACTGTTCGTCGATGCGGGCGTTATCGTGCTGTCGAGCTTCGTCAGTCCGTATCGCGCCGATCGCGATCTGGTGCGCAAGCTGCACGTCGACGGCGGCATGGATTTCATTGAAGTGTATGTCGATGTGCCGCTCGAAGAAGCTGAAAAGCGCGACCCGAAAGGTCTGTACAAAAAAGCGCGCGCCGGCGAAATCAAAAACTTCACCGGCATTTCCGATCCGTACGAAGCGCCGCTCGCTGCGGAGCTGGTGCTGAAGACACACGAAATGACCCTGCAACAAGAAGTCGACGCGGTGATTACTGCGCTCGAAGCGCGCGGTCTTCTCCGCGGTGAATAATTGCACGGCGAATAATTACGACGAACGATTTTTATTGGATGCCGCCGCGCTACCGGCGCGGACCATCCGCACGAGGAGATCAATATGATTAAGCCGCATGGCGCCAACGAACTGAAACCGCTGTTCGTTTACGACACCACCAAACATCACGCCCTGATTAAAGAGGCGGAAACACTGCCATCACTGCTGTTGAATTCGGCGGCGGCGGCCAATGCCGTCATGCTTGGCGCGGGTTATTTCACGCCGCTGTCGGGCTACATGAATCTCGCCGATTCGCTCAGCGTCGCCGAAAACCTGCGCACCACCGATGGATTGTTCTGGCCGGTGCCCATCGTGAATTTGGCCAAGGATGTTTCGAGTATTCAGGGCGCGAAACGCATTGCGCTGCGCGATCCGAATGTCGAGGGCAATCCGGTGCTCGCGATCATGGATATCGACGATATCGAAATCGTCAACGACGATGAGATCGCGCTGATGGCGAAAAATATGTTCGGTACGCTCGATCCGACGCATCCGGGCGTTGCCGTATTCACGACGCTTGGCAATCACCTGATTTCCGGTTCGATTCAGGTGCTGAATTTCAGCTATTTCCAAAGCGATTTTCCGGATACGTTCCGTACCGCAGTTGAAATTCGCAATGAAATTCAGGAGCGCGGCTGGAAAAAAATCGTCGCATTCCAGACTCGCAATCCGATGCACCGCGCGCATGAGGAACTGTGCCGGATGGCGCAGGAGCGTTTGAACGCGGATGGCATCGTCATTCACATGCTGCTCGGCAAGTTGAAACAGGGCGATATTCCGGCGCCGGTGCGCGATGCGTGCATCCGCAAAATGGCTGAACTGTATTTCCCGCCGAACACCGTGATGATCACCGGTTATGGTTTTGACATGTTGTATGCCGGCCCGCGCGAAGCCGTGCTGCACGCCATTTTCCGGCAGAACATGGGCGCGACGCATTTCATCGTTGGCCGCGACCATGCCGGTGTTGGCGACTTTTACGGTCCGTTCGATGCGCAAACGATTTTTGACGAGAAAGTACCGGAAGGTGCGCTGCTGATCGAACTGTTCCGCGCGGATAACACCGCGTTCTCGAAGAAGCTTGGTCGCGTCGTAATGATGCGCGAAGCGCCGGACCATACACCGGACGATTTCAACAATCTCTCCGGCACCAAGGTTCGTCAGAAGCTGGGGCAGGGCATGGCGCCGCCGCCCGAGTTCTCGCGTCCCGAAGTCGCAAAAATCCTGATGGACTATTACCAATCCATTGGTGGTTAGGGCTAATAGATTGATGGTTAAGGCCAATCGATTGGTGGTTAGGGCCAGTCCATCGACGTTTAACTCTGTCGTGTGTGTACTCTCAAACCCCGCTTCGGCGGGGTTTTTGCTTTTCGGGAATGTGAGAAATTTGCACAATTGATCGGGAGAAAGCGGCGCCGACATTGCTCTAACCGCAGGCATTAATAATTTATTCACTCCCGGAGTATTCGTATGCGTTTAGGAAAAACCACCCGAGCTTTTACTTTCACGCTTTGCGCCGCCGTTTTGTCAGCCGCTATGATTCAACCCGCTCTGGCAGCTTTGCCGGCACTCGATAGCAACGGCCGGCCGGTGCCGACGCTGGCGCCAATGCTCAAGCAAATCAGCCCTGCTGTGGTGAATATTTCCACCGTGGGCGAGCAAACCGTTCAGAACCCGCTGATGAACGATCCGTTCTTCCGTCACTTCTTCCAGATTCCGCCTGGCGCTGAAACGCAGAAACGCCGCACCCAGAGCGCCGGGTCGGGAGTCATTATCGATGCCGCCAATGGCACCGTATTAACCAACCATCATGTCATCGCCGGGGCGAAGGAGATCAGCGTCGGCTTACAGGATGGCCGCACGTTGAAAGCAAAACTGGTCGGCTCCGACCCCGACGTCGATATTGCCGTGCTGAAGATCGAACCGAACCGGCTCACTGCGTTGAAACTCGGCAACTCCGAAATCGCCGAAGTGGGTGATTTTGTCGTCGCTATCGGTAATCCGTTTGGGCTGGGTCAGACCGTGACTACCGGTGTGGTCAGCGCGCTGGGACGAAAAGGGCTTGGCATTGAAGGTTATGAAAATTTCATCCAGACCGATGCATCGATCAACCCCGGTAATTCAGGCGGCGCGCTGGTCAATCTGAATGGCGAGCTGATCGGCATCAACACTGCGATCATTGCGCCGGGCGGCGGCAATATCGGTATTGGTTTTGCGATTCCGGTGAAAATGGCGAAAAACAGCGCCGATCAGATTCTGAAATTCGGCGCCGTCAAACGCGGCCAGCTCGGCGTGGTGATTCAAGACTTGACGCCCGATCTGGCGGAAGCGTTCAACATCAGCGAAGGCCAGCGCGGAGTTGTG
>CBFHCK010000342.1:0-3037 GCA_965653955.1 uncultured Spongiibacteraceae bacterium | reverse complement strand
GGCTGCGATGCGCTGCACCCCGGCTATGGATTTCTCTCCGAGAACCCTGAGCTCGCGCGCATCTGCGCCGAGCGCGGCATCATTTTTATCGGCCCGAAAGCCGAAGTGATTCACCGCATGGGCGACAAAACCGAAGCGCGCAAAGCGATGATCGCGGCAAAGATTCCGGTAACGCCCGGCACCGAAGGCAACCTCGAAAACCTTCAAGCCGCCCGCAGTGAAGCAGCGCGCATCGGCTACCCCATCATGCTGAAAGCAACGTCGGGCGGCGGCGGTCGCGGCATTCGCCGTTGCGATAACGAAGAAGAACTCGAACGCAATTTCGAACGCGTGATTTCCGAAGCGACGAAAGCGTTCGGCAGTGCCGATGTATTTCTCGAAAAATGCATCGTCAATCCGAAACATATCGAAGTGCAGGTGCTCGCCGATAAACACGGCAACACCATTCATCTGTTCGAGCGCGATTGCTCGATTCAGCGGCGCAATCAGAAACTGGTCGAGATTGCCCCCTCCCCACAGCTGACACCGGAGCAGCGCGCCTACGTCGGCGATCTCGCGGTGCGTGCCGCGCAAGCGGTCGGTTACGAAAATGCCGGCACGGTCGAATTCCTGCTCGCCGACAACCAGGTGTATTTCATGGAAATGAATACGCGCGTGCAGGTCGAGCACACGATTACCGAAGCGATTACCGGCGTCGATATCGTGCGCGAGCAGATTCGTATCGCCGCAGGCTTACCGCTCGGCTATCGGCAGGAAGATATTCACCATCGCGGCTTTGCGCTGCAATTTCGCATCAACGCGGAAGACCCGAAAAACAATTTCCTGCCGACGTTCGGCAAGATTTCGCGCTACTACGCACCGGGCGGCCCCGGCGTGCGCGTCGATACCGCGATTTACACCGGCTACACGATTCCGCCGTATTTCGACTCGATGTGCCTGAAGCTGATCGTGTGGAGTCTGACGTGGGAAGAATCGCTGAATCGCGCCAGCCGTGCGCTCGACGACATGCGTCTACAAGGCATTAAAACCACGGCACCGTACTATCAGCGCATTCTGGAAAACCCGGTGTTTCGCTCGGGTAAATTCGATACCAGTTTCGTCGATTCGCATCCCGATCTTTTGCAATATTCCGAGAAGAAACGCCCGGAAGAAATTGCGCTCGCTATCGCCACCGCCATCGCCGCTTACGCCGGCCTGTGAGTTGAGGATTCAACCATGAGCAAAGCCAAAAAAATTCTAATCACCGACGTCGTACTGCGCGATGGCCATCAATCATTGATCGCAACGCGGCTGCGCACCGAAGATATGCTGCCGATCTGCCCGCAACTCGATGCGATCGGTTACTGGTCGCTCGAAGTGTGGGGCGGTGCAACATTCGATGCGTGCGTGCGCTTTCTGAAAGAAGATCCATGGGAGCGTTTACGTAAATTGCGAGCGGCGCTGCCGAACACGCGTTTGCAAATGCTGCTGCGCGGCCAGAACCTGCTCGGCTATCGTCATTACGCCGATGATGTGGTCGAAGCATTCGTGCAGAAATCAGCGGATAACGGTATCGATGTATTCCGAATCTTCGATGCGATGAACGATGTGCGCAATCTCGAAACCGCAATCCGCGCGGTGAAAAAATCCGGCAAGCATGCGCAGGGCACGATCTGCTACACGACGAGTCCGGTGCATACGATCGACATGTTTGTCGATCAGGCAAAAACCATGGAAAACATGGGCAGCGATTCGATCGCGATTAAGGACATGGCGGGATTGCTGACACCGTTCGCAACAGGCCAATTGGTCAAAGCACTGAAAAATGCGGTGAAATTGCCGATATTTCTGCACTCGCACAGCACATCCGGCCAAGCATCGATGTGTCATTTCGAGGCACTGCTGAATGGCGTCGATCACATCGATACCGCGATTTCCGCTTTCGCCGGCGGCACCAGTCATCCCGCTACCGAGTCGCTCGTTGCTGCACTGAAAAATACGCCGTACGACACCGAACTCGATCTCGAAAAACTACACGAGATCGCGAAATACTTTTGGGATGTGCGCAAAAAATATCATCAGTTCGAAAGCGAATTCACGCGCGAAGACGTCAGCGTGCAAATCAATCAGGTGCCGGGCGGCATGATGTCGAACCTCGCGAATCAATTGAAAGAACAAGGCGCGCTGAATCGCATCGACGAAGTATTTGCGGAAATTCCGCGCGTACGCGCGGATCTCGGTTATCTACCGCTGGTAACGCCGACGTCGCAAATCGCCGGCACGCAGGCGGTCATGAATGTGCTCGCCGGCGAGCGCTACAAAACCATCACCAACGAAGTAAAACGCTATCTGCTCGGCCATTACGGCGCCGCGCCGGGACCTGTCAATGAAGAATTGCGTCGCATGGCCGTCGGCAACGAAGAAGTCATCGACGTGCGCCCGGCCGATTTAATTCCTAACGAATTAAATAAGCTGCGCGAGCAGATCGGCACGCTCGCGAAATCCGAAGAGGATGTGCTGACATTTGCGATGTTCCCGGATATCGGTCGCACCTTCCTCGAAGAGCGCGCGGCCGGCACATTGAAACCGGAACCGCTGACACCGCTGGAACGCCGCAAAAATAACGACGGCATTGGCAGTACCGCAACGCCCACCGAATTCGTCGTCGATGTACACGGCGAAAGTTATCAGGTCGCGATTACCGGCGTCGGCATCAAAGGCACCGGCAAACGCCATTTCTATTTGACCCTCGACGGCGTGCCGCAAGAGGTAATGTTCGAATCGCTGAACGAATATACGGCCGAAAGCAAAACCGGCCGCAAGCAGGCAACGAAAGAAGGCCACGTCACCACCAGCATGCCGGGCAATATTGTCGCGGTGCTAGTGAAAGAAGGCGATGTCGTCAAAGCCGGCCAGCCGGTACTCGTCACCGAGGCCATGAAAATGGAAGCCGAAGTACAAGCGCCGATCGGCGGCAAAATCACCGGTATTTTTGTCGCCAAAGGCGATCGCGTAACCCCGGGCGAAGTGTTGGTTGAAATCGAGAAAATTTGATAAA
>CBFHCK010000341.1:0-3051 GCA_965653955.1 uncultured Spongiibacteraceae bacterium | reverse complement strand
GAAATTCGCGCGGCCATCCAGCGCGGCGCGCGCCGTACTCTGGTGTTTCTGCCGGGCTGGCAGATGATGCAGAAGGTGCAGCGACAACTTGAGGCGGTGGGTATCGAGCCGTTACTGCTTCACTCCAGCGTTGCGCCCGATCAACAGCAGCGCGCACTGGAATTCGATCCGGTTGCGCCGGCCGGCGTCATTCTCGCTACCAACATCGCCGAGACCAGCTTGACGATTCCCGGTGTCGATACCGTGATCGACAGTGGTTTAGTACGGCGAGCAAAGTTCGATCCGAAATGCGGGATGGATCGCTTGGAGACCGGTTGGATTTCCCGCGCCTCGGCGGAACAGCGCGCCGGGCGTGCCGGTCGACTCGGGCCGGGACAGTGCGTGCGATTGTGGAGTAAAGAGCAGCATGGGCGCTTACTCGCACATGATCCGGCCGAAATCGAACAGGTCGATCTGACGCCGCTGATGCTGGAGCTGGCATTGTGGGGCGGCGGCGAAGCGGGGACTGTTCTGCCCGAACCGCCCACGCCCGCGCGACTCGATACCGCGCGCCAACTGCTCCGCAAGCTCGATGCGTTAGACGCCGATGCACGCATAACGCCGAGCGGTCGCGCGATGGCCGAGCTCGGCCTGCATCCACGCCTCGCGCATTTAGTGCTGTATAGCCGCGAGCGCGGCTGCGACGCGCAGGGAGCGCTATTGGCGGCGCTGCTGTCGGAAGGTGACTTCGTGCGTCGCGAGGGCGATACCTTGTCATGCGATCTGGATTGGCGTTTGCGTCTGCTGTCGGGCCAGGAGCAAACACCGGCGATCTCGCGAGCTAAGTTTCAACGAATCAAACAGCTCGCGCACCAGTTGCGTTCGCGTGGTAACGACCGGCCGATCTCAACCCAGGAACTCGGCACTGGCGCGCTACTTCTCGCTGCGTTTCCCGACTGGGTCGCGCAGCAGCGGCAACCGGGTTCGTCGCGTTATCTCTGCGTCGATGGATTCGAAGTGGTGTTGTCTGAGCATGATTCATTGCGCGGGCAATCCTGGCTGGTCGTGGCCGAGCACGATGGCGAGCGCGGCGGTGCCCGGGTACGCCTCGCGGCGGCGGTCGATGCCGCGACGGTGGAGCAACAACTTGGTTCGCAGATTCAACAGATCGATAACGTGAGCTGGGACGAAGCGCGCGGGTTGCTCACTGCATTCCGCCAGCGCAAGCTCGGCGCGATCGTGCTCAGCGAATCGACGTTGCCGATCAGCGACGAACTCGCGGCTAAACATTGGCTGCAATCGCTCCGAGAACGCGGAATAGCCTGGCTGCAATTGCCGGAGGCGACGCAACAATGGCTCGCGCGAGCCTGCTGGCTGCGGACCCGCCGCGCCGATTGGCCGGATTTTTCCGAACCGACTTTGTTAGCCGCACTGGACGAATGGCTGCTGCCGTATCTGCCAGGCGTGCGCAGGTTGGCCGATTTGCGCGCGCTCGACGTCGGCGCAGCATTGCGTGCGCGCCTTGATTACTTACAACAGCAAGCGATGAATCAGCTTGCACCCGAGCGCTTCGTGCTGCCGTCGGGAGTGGCGCATCGGATCGAGTATCGCGACAATGCTCCACCCAAACTTGCCGCGCGGCTGACCGAATTCTATGGGCTCGATCAACACCCGCAGCTGTTCGGCGAACCGCTGTTGCTCGAATTGCTCGCGCCGTCGCAACGGCCGTTGCAACTGACGCAGGATTTACCGGCGTTCTGGCGCAACGCATATCGCGAAGTGCGCAAAGAAATGAAAGGCCGCTATCCGAAACATTTCTGGCCGGACGAACCGTGGAACGCGCCGGCTACCGCGACTGTAAAAAAACGTATGCCGTCGTTCGAGTGAAGCCCGGATCGCATTGCGAATATTTCCATCGATCGTAGAAGTAGAAATTAACCACAAGTAGAACAATCAGAAGTAGAAACGACCAGGAGCAGAAAATTGAGCGACATCGCCGCCTCGGAATTGCAAAAAACCCCGCTGTACGATCTGCATGTTGAGCTTGGCGCACGCATGGTGCCGTTCGCGGGTTACTCGATGCCGGTGCAATACGCCGATGGCATTTTGAAAGAGCATCAGCACACGCGGACGGCAGCCGGTTTGTTCGATGTGTCGCACATGGGGCAGGTGCGTTTGCGCGGAAAAGATGTGGCGGCGGCGCTCGAAGCGTTATTGCCGATCGACGTCATCGATTTGCCGCTGAATCGTCAGCGCTACGCATTATTTATCGACGATAACGGCGGCATTCTCGACGATTTGATGGTGACGAATTGCGGCGATCATTATTTGCTGGTGGTCAATGCCGCGTGCAAAGCGGAAGACATCGCGTATTTGTGCGCGCAGCTGCCGGCGTCGATTGCGGTCGAGCCGCTGACCGATCACTCATTGCTGGCGTTGCAAGGGCCGGCGGCACGCGCGGTGTTATCGCGCTTGGCGCCAGCTGCCGCAGCGCTGAAATTCATGCAGGCACAGGCGCTTTCGATCGACGGCGTCGATTGCTGGGTGTCGTGCTCGGGCTACACCGGCGAAGACGGTTACGAAATTTCGGTGCCGTCGGCAGTGGCCGAAAAACTCGCGCGACGTCTGCTCGCGGAAAGCGAAGTCGCCGCGATTGGTTTGGGTGCGCGCGATTCGCTGCGGCTCGAAGCCGGCTTGTGTTTGTACGGTCACGACATCGATCGCGACACCACGCCGGTCGAAGGAAATCTGGTATGGGCGCTGTCGAAAATTCGCCGTCCCGGCGGTGCGCGCGCGGGCGGTTATCCCGCTGCTGAGAAAATCGAAGCGCAATTGGCACATGGCGTATCGCGTCAACGCGTACTGTTGCGTCCGCAGGGCAAACAACCGGTGCGCGAAGGTGCGCAAGTGGTCAATGCCGAAGGGCAGATCGTCGGCCGTATTACCAGTGGCGGTTTTGGGCCATCGGTCGGCGCACCGGTTGCAATGGGTTATGTCGATTCGACGGCGCTGCAACACGAATTATTTGCACTGGTGCGCGATAAACGGCTTCCGCTCAGTCAGCAAAAGGGC
>CBFHCK010000340.1:0-3064 GCA_965653955.1 uncultured Spongiibacteraceae bacterium | reverse complement strand
ATTCCTGCGTCAACGCAGGAAAACCAAAGAAGCCAAAGCGGCCGACACGATAATTGAAACTGACGAACATCACGCCCGCTTTCGCAAATTGATCGCCTGCATAGACGGCAGGCGACGAGCCGCCATTGACGAAACCGCCGCCGTAAATCCAGACCATTACCGGCAGCTTTTTCGCCTTACTGGCAGGGCGCCAGATGTTCAGCACCAGACAGTCTTCAGCAGTCGTCACGCTAAGTGGCGCGGCATCGCCGGCGAACGGCTTCTGCATGCAATCGGCGCCATATTCTTTCGCGGGGCGCACGCCCTCCCACGGCAGTGCCGGTTGCGGCGGTCGCCAGCGCAACTCGCCGAGCGGCGGTGCGGCAAAGGGGATGCCTTTGAATGTCAGCACATCGGCGTTCACGGCGCCTTCGATGACGCCGGTTTCGATACGCACCTGCGTCGGCGCGGCGGCGAGTGCGGTCACTGCGGAAAATGTCATCGCGGCAATCGCTCCTGCCAGCTTGATTATCGATTTGATGCGGGATGTCTTCGGTAAACGTTTACGTTGCAGCATCGTTCGCTCCCTCTTGTTATTGCGAAAGTGTTATCTGGAAATGGCGATGAGAAGAATTGGATTGCTGGTCGCTACAGCGCGTTCAACGTCGCATCGAAAATTTCCGGCAGATATTGGTCGGTACTTTTGGGCGGCGGTGTGCGCTGCTTGGCGACTTCGGTCCATGTCAGCAGGTTGTAGTAATAGCGAATATTTTGCACGTAACGTACCGGTTCGCGGCCGCGTGCATAGCCGTAACGCGTCTTTTCGTAATACTGACTTTTCTGTAGCAGTGGCAGCGTTTCTTTCACGTCTACCCACTTGTTCGGATCTTTGCCCATTTTTTCCGCGAGAATTCGTGCATCGTCGAGATGGCCGTAACCAACGTTATACGCGGCGAGTGCGAACCACATCCGGTCCGACTCCTGAATGCTTGGCGGCAGGTTCTGCAAAATCGCTTTCAGATAACGTGCACCGCCGCGCAGACTTTGCAGTGGATCGATACGATTTTTGACGCCGACCTCGCGGGCTGTGGCATTGGTCAGCATCATCATGCCGCGCACGCCGGTCGGCGATGTGGCAGTGGGTTTCCATTCGGATTCGGCGTAGCTAATAGCGGCAAGTAGACGCCAATCGAAATCGAAATCCTCCGCGACTTGCTCGATCATGTCGCGGTATTTCGGCAGCGTGCGTTGGAGATTGGTGGTGAAAGTTTCGGCATCGTAGTTATCGTTGTCGGCGCTTTTCGCATAGTAGTGATCGACCAGCTGCGCGAGCTCTCCGCTCTTTCTCAGGTTCGCAAGAAAATCATTCAACGTTTCCAGCAAGCGTTGATTGCGCGGGTCTTTCGCCAGCGCCCATGCCAGTTGCGTTTTTTCGCCGGCACTGAATGCGGCGCGCAGATCGCGATAAAACGCGCGATTCGCCGCGAATTCGTTCGAGTTCAGGATGATCGCATCGACTTCCTTGTTATCGAGTTGATCGAGTAGATCGATGGTTTCGAGATCGCTCGATTCTTCCCAGCGCAATTCGGGCAACGCGGCTTGCCGATCGTGTAGCAATTTCGCGGCATTGCTGCCGGCGAGCACGTGGATGCGCGTATTCACTAAATCGGCAAACGATTTTGGCTCGATGCCATCGCGATGTGTCAGCACTAGCAGTTCGACATCGAGATAACCGAGTGTGAATTCAACGCCGTCATCGCGGCTCTGGGTGACGGCGAGACCGGCGGCGGCGATGTCGGCACGGCCCCGGCCGAGGTTTTCGTAAATGCCGTCGATGCTGGGTTGCGTTTCGATCTGCAATTTCACGCCGAGGTAATCGGCGAAACGCTTCGATAAGTCGTACTCAAAACCGGTAGGTCCGTTGCGATCTTCAAAATACGTCGTCGGGCTGTTACGAGTCAGCACGCGCAGTACGCCTGCATCCTTGATCTCTTGCAGATGATCGGACGAACCGCAGCCGCTGAGTGCCACCGCGGTAGCGAGAAGCATCAGCAGCCAATGAAGACGGCGCAGGGGGGAGGCGGGCGAGCGGGGGGAACTCGATAAATTCATGGCGCGCATTGTAATGGTCAAAGTGTGATCAGCCAACCCGAGCTCGTCAGTGGCGATTCGCGGCTGATCAATCCGGCTCAATCCTTTACAATACGCGCCTTTCCGCGGTCGGCCCCGGCCGCTTTTCCCATTGCAGAGGTACTTTCCGGCATGCTGATTTTGCGCGGTGCTCCGGCTCTTTCCCCGTTTCGATTGCAAAAGCTGCATGCAAATCTGGCCGCGTTGCTGCCATCGGTGCAAACGGTATATGCCGAATATGTGCATTTTGCCGATACCGAGCGCGCGCTCGAGGACAATGAAGCCGCGCTGCTGAAGCAATTGCTGCAATACGGTCCGGCGCTGCAAACCGGCGCTGCCGAAGGCGAATTATTTTTCGTGGTGCCGCGGTTCGGCACCATTTCGCCGTGGGCGAGCAAGGCCACCGACATTGCGCACAACAGCGCGCTGCGAGTCATTCAACGGCTCGAACGCGGCATTGCGTATTACGTGAAATGTTCGCAGTCATTGACGCAACAACAGCGCACTCAGATCGGCGCGCTGCTGCACGATCGCATGGTCGAAACCGTGCTGCCGTCGTTGGAAGATGCCGCGCAATTATTTGTGCACGCGCAACCCAAGCCGCTGACCAGCGTCGATATTCTCGGTGGTGGTCGCGCGGCGTTGGTGACGGCGAACAGTGCGCTCGGTCTCGCGCTCGCCGACGATGAAATCGATTATCTGGTCGAAAATTTTCAGCAGCTCAAACGCAATCCGACCGATGTCGAATTGATGATGTTTGCGCAGGCGAACTCCGAACATTGTCGCCACAAAATTTTTAACGCGACGTGGACCATCGACGGCGAGACGCAACCGCATTCGCTGTTTCAGATGATCAAGAACACGTACAACTGCAGCGGCGGCCAGAACGTCGAAAAAAATGGCGTGCTCAGCGCGTATTCGGACAACGCCGCAGTCGTCGTCGGCAGCCGCGCCG
>CBFHCK010000339.1:0-3108 GCA_965653955.1 uncultured Spongiibacteraceae bacterium | reverse complement strand
TAGCGGGTGCGCCGAAGCGTTACGATTTCAGCGAGCGCTACATTCTCGAATCGGTCGATGGCATCTTGAATCGTCTGCATACCGATCATCTCGATATTTTATTGCTGCATCGCCCCGATCCGCTGATGGAGCCGGAAGAAGTTGCGGCGGCATTTTCGGCATTGCATCGCAGCGGCAAAGTGCGCTATTTCGGCGTCAGCAATCACACGGCTGCGCAGATTTCGCTGTTGAAAAAATATGTCGAACAACCGCTGATCATTAATCAGATTGAATTGAATTTACTGCACGCGCATGCAATCGAAGAAGGCATTGTCGCGAATCAAACGACAGCGCCTTATGCAGCTGTGGATGGGCTGCTCGATTATTGCCGCCTGCACGACATCGCGATTCAAGCATGGGCACCGGTCGCCGGCGGTAAATTGATCGACCCACCGCATACCGCCGATGTGCGCACGCAACAGCTCGCGGCGCATATCGCACAAATAGCCAGCGAAAAAGATACGACGCGTGAAGCGATCGTTCTTGCCTGGCTGCTGCGTCATCCCGCCGGCATTCAACCGATTGTCGGCACAATGCATTCGACCCGATTGATCGATAGCTGCCGCGCGAACGATGTCGTGCTAAGCCGCGAAGAATGGTACGCACTATTCACGACAGCTCGCGGCGCCGCAGTTCCTTAGAATCAGGTTCCTTAATGCGAATTTTGCTCGCCCCCATGGAAGGGCTTCTCGACTATGTGCTGCGCGATACGCTGACACGTGTCGGCAACACCATCGATACGCCGTCGCGTAACGGCGGCGTCGATTTATGCGTCGCCGAATTTATTCGTGTCACTAACACACTGTTGCCCGCGAGCAGCTTTTATCGCGTCGTGCCGGAGCTGAAAAATAATTGCCGCACGCCTTCCGGCGTTCCGGTGCGCGTACAACTGCTGGGCTCCGATCCCGCCTGCATGGCGGAGAACGCCGCGAAACTCGCTAGCCTCGGCGCGTACGGCATCGATATCAATTTCGGTTGCCCGGCAAAAACCGTGAATCGCCATGGCGGTGGCGCGACGCTATTGAAAGAGCCCGATCGGATGTTCGAAATCGTCTCAGCCGTGCGCGCCGCATTGCCGAAACAAACACCCCTTACCGCCAAAATGCGCCTGGGATATGACACACCCGCCCATGCAGTCACCTGCGCACAGGCGCTACAAGAAGGTGGCGCGGAAGAAATCGTCGTACATGCGCGCACGAAAACCGATGGCTATAAACCGCCTGCATACTGGGAATGGATAGCGACGATCAAAGAATCGTTGGATATTCCCATCGTTGCGAATGGAGAAATCTGGAGCGCCGACGACGCGCGTCGCTGTCTGGAAATCTCGGGCTCCACTGACAACATGATCGGCCGGGGCGCGGTGGCAAATCCAGCGTTGGCCTTGATGATTCGCGGCGAATTGGAAGGCGCACTACCGTGGGCGGAAATGCATCGGCTGCTTCAGCATTTCTGGAATTGCGTGGAGTTGAAAGTATCGGCGCGTTACCGCAATGGCCGTATCAAACAATGGCTGCACTATTTATCGCGGGATTACGCCGAGGCACAGCAGCAGTTCAATTTGATTCGCCGCATGACCATGCCCGAAGAAATCAACGAAGCGCTTTTTTCGAGCTAATCAGCCGCCCTTCCAGCTGGTCGCTATCAATCGCAATAACTGTTGCAGCGCAGCATCGCCGATGCGTGTGAACTGAACGCCATAACCGAACTTGGATTCGCGGCTTATTTTGCGCATGATTTTTCCTTCGGCAAGGATGCGCTGCGGTTCGCTCAGTATCGTGGCGTGCATTTCAAGCAGAACGTGGTCGCCCTCGTCGATCGATAAAGTCGATTCAAGAAAAACACCGCCCAAGGAAATATCTTCAATTTGAGCAGCGGATACTCCCAGCCCCTTTTTTCCGACTCGTGCAGGCCAGCCTACGTTTATCCGATTATGCTTGCGACGCTCGATAGACATGCGGAATTCCGCTGCTGAGTAAGATCGTTAGATTACACCTTCGCCATTGCGGCATCGAATTATTTACACGCCTGAATCAAGAAACAGGCTCCGCTTTTTCAAGTTCGATCAACGCCGATTTCAATTCGGTGTGGATCAGCTTGCCGGCTTTGACGATTATTTCGATTTGCGCATCGAAGTCCTCCATCATCGAGCCGATCATTTGACGCTGTACCGGTGTCAATGTGGTTGCGGCAAATACCGTGTTGAGTTCCTGACGCAGTTGCTCATTGATACGCTCGTGTTCGGCTGTCACGTATTCGTGCTGCGTTAAAACTCCGGTCATACGATTGCGCAATGCGGCACTTTTTTGCTTGGGCCTTCCGGGCTCATGAGCACTCAGACCCAGCCAATGATTCAGCACCGTCATGACCGCTTCGACACCGGCGCAGAGCGTTTCAAAACTTGCGTTATTTCGATTGCTGCTATGCAGCAATACACCGCATGAGGGAAATAACAGCAATGTGTTCTCATCGATGATAACGCGAGGTTTACCGACGGTGGGTGCGATCGATTGCAATAGACGTTTATGCTGAGCATCGACGACGCCTTCACTCGATGCCCAGGTTTCGTCATTCCCCTGCTTGATAAGTAAGGTGGCGGTCAAATGAAGATCGCGCAAATAGATAACTACACGCGATGCAATGTCTTCCCCCGCAGTTAATTTCGTCAAATCGGTCAGCAGCGTCATGGGCAATTCGGATTGATATTTTTTATCCGCAGAATTCCTTATCTCGGCAGCAGCGGGCGGATGAGCGATGCCTGTAGCCGAATGCTCATCGCGCGAGAGTGAAGTGCTCAGCGTTTCGACACGCTCGCGTAGAGAATCGGTTTCCATCTCCAGAATAACCGTGCATGTTTCATAATCGCGCAACTGCAATTTCATTTTTTCGAGTAGCGCCGATGAGGTTTCGTATTGCTCCGAATTACCGCGCAACTGCAATAGCTCGTTTTCCAGCTGCAGGATCAACGAACGCTGCTCTCTATTGAGTGCACGCATTCGATTCATTTCCGTCACGCTTTGTTGATAGGCCTGCTCGATTTCACTCAGTAATTCACGTGCGGCTTGTTGC
>CBFHCK010000338.1:0-3120 GCA_965653955.1 uncultured Spongiibacteraceae bacterium | reverse complement strand
GGCTTCGCGAAAAACCGCCTCAAGGTGGCGTCAGTGTTCTTTCCGAAAGCATCGCCCTGCCACCGCTCGCACTCGACTACGCACGTAAACTGCTCGACGCCGCTCAATGGCATGGCGTCGCGATGGTGGAGTTTCGTGTGGCCAGCGATGGCACCCCCTATTTAATGGAGGTGAACACGCGCTTTTGGGGTTCACTGCAATTGGCGATCGATTCGGGTGTCGATTTTCCCTCATTGCTTTATAAGGTGTGCAGCGGCGAAACCGTCGAACCTGTCTCGACCTATAAAACAGGCCAGCGCCTGCGATGGCTATTGGGAGATTTCGACAGTCTTTATTTAACGCTGCGCGACCGGCAGACCTTCTCAACCAGCGAAAAACTCAAGCAACTGATCGGTTTTTTTATTCCCCGGCCGGACTGCACGCGGCATGAAGTCAATCGCTGGAATGATCTCGGGCCAGCGTGGTACGAACTGAAAGCGTACCTGCGCTCCCTTAAGAATTAATTAAGCACTATGCGGTTGATACAGCCTTTCGTAAGCATCCAGCATCGCTTTCACCGCAAATCGCTCCTGCGCGGTTTTTTGGCCTGCCGCAGCCAACCGTTCGCGCAACGTGCTGTCCTCAAGCATCCGCGATAGCCCAGCCGCGATATCGTCGGCCGTCGGTAATACCATCAATGCATCATGATCCGGCGTGACTATTTCCTCTGGGCCGCCGCAGCGCGTGACCACGGCTGGCAGTCCTGTCGCCAATGCTTCGATGGTTGCTATCGACAATCCTTCCGAGGTGGAGCTCAAAGCGAACAGATCCAGCTGTGCGAGAAATCCCGCGCTGTCGTCGCAGAAGCCAAGAAAGTGAATATTCTTTGCGAGACCCAGCTCGTCGACGAGTTCGTTCAACTTTTTCTGTAGCGATGTTTTCGGATCGCCCGCGATAACGAAATGCGCATGGGGATATCGTTCGACAACCTTGCTCGCCGCACGAATCAGCAAGTCGTAGCCTTTTGCCGGGCGCACATTCCCCAGGCTGCCAATCAATATCGCCTGCTCGTCGAGTTTTAGCCTTTCGCGCAATACTCGCGAGTCAGAACGGCCGTAACGCGAAGTATCGATACCGTTGTAAATAATTTCGCATTTACGGGGGTCAAGCAGGCCTTCGCGGTGAATGGCGTCGCGCAGATTTTTCGACACCGCGACGAAATACGACACGCCGCGATTCATCAACCACAGCTTCGCGGTACGAAAACGTTCATTCGGGTTTACATCGACCATGCCATGAAATGTTGCGACTACGGGTTTGCGCGCGAGCATGCCGGCCATCGCGCAATAAACGTTTGAACCTAACAAATGCGATTGAATGACATCGACTTTTTCGCGGCGAATGATGCGTAGCAGTTCGCGCAAGAAGCGCCAATTGAACGAGCCTTTTGCATCGATGATATAGGGTGAAAAACCGCGCTGTACGAGCTGGTCGTTAACCCAGCCGGGGCCACGGATCACCACAAGAGAGCGGTAACCCCGCTGCCGCAACTGATCGGCCAATCCAATGAATACCGTTTCGGCGCCACCGGGGCCGGTCGTATCGATCACGTGGAGGATTGTCTTCATCGGGCAGGATTCATTCTCTACAATGCATCAGCGTTTTTCAGGATACGACGTTGTGACTTCATTGGTTCAGCAAGGTAAATCGCTCGCCAAACGCGGGCTCGAACACTTCGCCGCGCATTTCGGGCCGCACACGCACGATGGCGAGCCGCGGTTATGGGTGTTGATGTATCACCGCATTTTGCCCGCTGACGATGAACGTTTCGCGCAGGAAGAGCCGGGCATGATAGTCACCCCCGACACCTTCCGCCAGCAACTGCGCGAGCTGAAACAATTGTTTACCGTGCTGCCGCTGACCGAGTGGATTGAGCGGCGGAATGCGGGGAAATCGCTGCCGGCGCGCGCGTGCGCTATCACTTTCGACGATGGTTGGCTCGACAACTATCAATACGCACTGCCGATTCTGCAGCAGGAGCAGGTGCCCGCCACGCTGTTCGCTGTGTCGCACATGATCGGTACGCAACGCGAATTCTGGCCGAATCGTCTGGCGCGACTGCTATCGCTCACACCCAACGAAATCTCACAGGCGGAACTTGGCTGGCTGCATGGCGCTCCGCAGTTCAATAAAAATGGCACTCATGATCGCGAAGCAATTGCGGCCATCATCAACTACTGCAAACAATTCTCGGATGCCGACCTGCACGGCTGGCTCGATCAGGCGGAACGCGTGCTGAGTATCGACGGCAGCGCAACCCCGTCGTTGATGAACTGGGATCAGCTGCGCGGCATGCACCAGTCGGGGCTGATAACGGTGGGGTCGCACACCCGCAATCACTACCGTTTGCTGAACACGCTCGCTCAAGAAACCCTGATCGGCGAAATTCGTGAAAGCAAAACGCTGCTTGAGCGAGAGCTCGACACTGCAGTCGATTTATTTTGCTACCCGAATGGCGACGTCTGTGAAGCGGCAATCTCCGAAGTGCGAAACACCTATTCCGCCGCTGTCACCACGCAACGCGGCATCAATACCTCGACTACCCCGGCACATCAGCTACTTCGCATTGGCGTTCATGAGGATGTCAGCCGCAGCAGCGTACAACTTAAGGCGCGCTTGTCAGGCTGGATGTAATCGGCGGTAGTTGCCGCATCCGTTGCAATAATTGGATCGGCGGTTCATTCAATTCTTCCTCGCAACCAGCACGCCGGCACTCCGTAGTGACAGCGATCAAGGCTGCGGAAGGATCTCCCAACAGCATCGCTTGCAGCTGACGCAGTTTGGTGAAGATCGAACGGGTGCTGGTGTGGTTATCCACCCACCAGAACCACCACACCGCGCGCCACGTGTTGTCGCGGATAACCGCCGAACGAACGGCGAAATCGCTTTCGACGACGATGTGACCCTGTCGCTTCAGCTGCGCCTCGGGCGCGATCACATTTCGGTAATAAATCAGTTTCTTTTCGGCGGTTTGTTGGGTGTAGATCAGCGTGGCTAACTGATAATTTCGCCCGGCGTCGAAAAGAGTCCACTGTTGCGTGACATCCTGGCCCCTGTAATCCGGCAACCAGCCCGAGCGCG
>CBFHCK010000337.1:0-3129 GCA_965653955.1 uncultured Spongiibacteraceae bacterium | reverse complement strand
GTGTTGTTGTCGATCGAAACGGCGCCGTTCGTTGAGAGCGTTGCGTCAGCGTTGTGAATAAATACTAAATCGAGGTCGGAGGTGTGACTTAATTCGATGCCACCAAGTTTGCCATAACCGACGACGATAAAATCTTTATTGCAAACTGTGCCGTCGGCTTTCATTGGTGCGCCATGCTTTTCTATCAAATGACTCCATGCAAGATCGAGCACGTATTCGAGAATGACTTCGGCAATCCAGGTGAGGTAGTCGCTCACCTTCATCAGCGGAAGCGTGCCTTTTATTTCTGAGGCGATAACACGCAACACATGTGCAAGTTTGAAATAGCGCAGCGCTTCCATCTGTCCTTCGAGATCGTTTTTTCCGATGCGCAGTATTTGCTGTTGCAGGTCGCGCTGTAGTTCTGTTTTCTGCGGAGGCGCGTAAAGTGTGCCTGCATTTAGTAACTCATCGAGCAATACAGGATGCCGCGCGAGTAAGGTCGCGACCCATGGGCTCGCAATGCATAGCGCGATTAACTCTCGCAATGCGGGTGGATTTTCAATGAGGAGCACGAGGTACGCTGTGCGGCGTATTACGGATTCAACGAGCGGAAGCGCGCGTAATAGTGCGGTACCGGGCTTATCGATTTGCGCTGCGGCTTGCAACAGCAGTGGCATGAAGTTATCGAACCGTTCACGAGCGGTGCTTTGCAAATGTTGTGCGGCTTTGCTGTTGCGCAGGATGTATAAGTTGCGCGCAACTTCTTCACCGTTATCGTAACCGTGGGCGGTTAATTGTTCGGCGAATTGTTCTGTGCTGAGCTCCTTATCGAGCCATAGCGACTGCCAATTGCCAGTCGAAGTTGATTGCTCATCGGTCTCATTCGGATCGGCGATGACATTTTTGAAGTGCGATCCAACGACGGCGCGGTGCTTGTTCAACTCTTCGAGAAATGATGGCCATTCCGAAAAACCGAGCGCATACGCGAGCGCGGCGCGCGGTGTCTCAGCCTTGGGCAATTCCTGGCTTTGCTGATCCTGCCAAGCTTGAATTGCATGCTCAGTATTACGAAGAAAGAAATATGCGGCTTGTAGCTCATCGACGACCAATTGCGGCAAATAGGCGAGAGCAGCTAGCGTTTGTAAAACGGATTGCAGATTGCGTTCTTGCAGGCGCGGTTCGCGTCCACCGCGAATTAATTGAAAACATTGCGCGATGAATTCGATTTCGCGGATGCCGCCTGGGCCAAGTTTTATGTTGTCGTGTAGACGGCGACGTTGCACTTCGCGCTGAATCAATCGTTTCATTTCGCGCAGTGCGTCGAACGCGGAATAATCGAGGTAGCGTCGATACGTGAAGGGGCGCAGTAATTCGATTAATCGCTCGCCATAACGATCGGTTGCTGCGAAAGAACTTTCCGCGACCGGGCGCGCCTTGATCATTGCATAGCGTTCCCAGTCGCGACCTTGATCCTGGTAATACTCGACTAGCGCATCGAAATTCAGCACTAATGCGCCGCTGTCGCCGTAAGGGCGCAAACGCATATCGACGCGAAACACAAAACCATCCGCGGTGTTTTGATCCAGCGATTTAATAAGACGCTGCCCCAGCCGAATGAAAAACTCCTGGTTTGGGACGCTTTTCGCGCCGTCGGTTTCGCTTTCAGTCTCGCCGCTCTCAGGGTAGGCAAAAATCAAATCGATATCGGACGATAGATTCAATTCGTTCGCGCCGAGTTTGCCCATGCCGAGCACGATAAACGGCTGCGCGCTGCCGTCGTGTGTCGAGCGCGGCGTGCCCCACTCTGTTTGCAATTTTCGGTAATGAAAATCGAGCGCAGCCTGAATACAGGTTTCGGCGACGGCGCTGATATCGGCGGTGATTTCGGTGGTCGTGGCTAGACGATTCAAGTCGCGCCAGATAATGCGCAGGAATTCGCGATTGCGAAATTCGCGCAGTGCTTTATCGAGCGCTTCGGCGGTATCGACGTCATCTATCTGTTTGCACAGACGTTCGCGCCATTGTGAGGCGGGAATCGACTCGTTTAATTCGCCGCTGAGCTGAAGTGTTAGTAGCCAATCCGGAAAGCGTCGGCAAAGTTGTGCGGCGAACTGGCTGCACGCAATCAGCTTGGCGAAGCGCGCGGCGAAAAGCGTGTCGTTATCGAGCAGCGCCTGGAAGGCAGATCGTTGTTCGTCACTCAATACGCCGAACAGGTTTTCGTGCGCGAGTGCGGCTTCGTGCTGCAAAAGTGTCGGTAAGGCGTTGATGGCGTCTGACCACGCGGTGCTCATCGTTAACCTGCTGCTCGTCGGTGGGGCGCTTAATGTACTGGGTTGCCGGCGATATCGGAACCGAAGGGCCATTTAAGGTTGCGGGTGCGGGGGTGTTCTGGTATAAAGTCGCGCTCCGTTTAGCCCGGGTCCCCTATGGGGTGCTGATTCGGGCCGATCAACGATCCAATTTTCGTTTTTAAAGCTGGAAAACACCATCATGTCCAGAGTCTGCCAAGTAACCGGCAAGCGTCCTATTGTCGGCAACAACGTATCGCATGCGAAGAACCGCACCAAGCGTCGCTTCCTGCCGAATCTTCACCACCATCGTTTTTGGGTAGAAGCCGAAAAACGCTTTGTCACGCTGCGTATTTCCAGCAAAGGCATGCGCATCATCGACAAACTCGGCATCGACGCTGTATTGGCCGACATCCGCGCCAGTGGCGAAAAGGTTTAAACGCGCCAGCGGCGCATTGAGAGATTGAGGAAAGAATCATGGCGAAGAAAGGTGCATCCGATCTGATCCGCTTGGTGTCGACCGCCGGTACCGGCCACTTCTACACCACCGCAAAAAACAAGCGCAACACTCCGGATAAATTCGAATTCTCGAAATACGATCCGGTAGTTCGCAAGCACGTGATCTACAAAGAAGCCAAAATCAAATAAGTTTGGCGACAGAACATAAAAAACCCGCTCATCGAGCGGGTTTTTTATTGCGCGCCGTTTAGCGTTGCGCGAGTTTTTGTCGCGCCCGCCCCGCCGCTGCCCTGACCTGTTGTGGCGCTGTACCGCCGATGTGGTTGCGCGCAGCGACTGAGCCCTCCAGCGTGAGCACGTTGAATACGTCATCGCCAATCGTTGTGCTGAATTGTTG
>CBFHCK010000336.1:0-3136 GCA_965653955.1 uncultured Spongiibacteraceae bacterium | reverse complement strand
AAAATGTTCGATGGTGTGGCCAATCAGATGGTCGATGCATTGGTGAAGCGCGCCCACAAACTTTACGGTGGCAATGCCGGATGATTACGATCGAGGTCGTCTATGCGCTGCCCGATCGGCAATGCCTGCGGACCTTAAAGGTTGAGCATCAGTGCACTGCGCTTGAAGCAGTGCAGCGCTCGGGTATCGGCGAACAATTTCCGGAAATCGATTTAGCGAACGCAAGGCTCGGGATTTTTGGCAAGGTTATCGAGGAACCAGCGCGGCAGATGTTGCGCGACGGCGACCGTATCGAAATCTATCGGCCGCTATTGATCGATCCGAAAGCCGCGCGACGCGAGCGCGCAGCCAAAGCATAGATTCGTAATTAATATTTCTTCGGCGTTAATTAGCGGCTTGTTGCGGCATGAAGTCGCCGTTCAATCCAACCAACTTGTCACCGCTGAACAGTACTGTCAGGTTATGACGCGTATTTTTGCCATCGCGGTCGATCAGCGTGTAGATGTAATCCCAGCGATCTTCATGGAAGGTGTCGGTAATCAGCGGCGAACCCATGACGAATTTAACCTGTTCGCGCGTCATGCCGGGCTTCAGCTCATTAACCATCTCCTGCGTGATGATATTGCCCTGGTCGACGTTGATTCGATAAACCCAGGGAAATTCCAAATTGCTGCAACCGCTGAGAAATACGGCGGATATGAACAAAATGGAGGCTGAAATGGACGAACGACGGCGCATGAATGAATAACCTGTGATGACCGCTCCAGTAGCGGCGTGTGATAATACCCATCGAATCCGCAAAGCGAAAGGGCACCTACCATGTCGGGAGAAACTCAAGAACTGCGCAAAGCCGGCCTCAAGGTCACGTTGCCCCGCGTCAAAATTCTGCAATTACTTGAACAGGCCGAAACCAATAATCATCATCTCAGCGCCGAAGATGTGTACAAGCATCTGCTCGAAACCGGCGAGGACGTAGGTCTCGCCACGGTCTACCGCGTGCTGACTCAATTCGAAACGGCCGGCTTGGTGGCTCGCCACAATTTTGAATCGGGCCATTCGGTATTCGAGCTTGCAAAAACCCAGCATCACGATCACATGGTCAATCTGGATACTGGCGAGGTCATCGAATTTCTCGACGACGTTATCGAAAAGCGGCAGCATCAGCTCGCTGTTGATCACGGCTACGAATTAGTCGATCACTCGTTAGTGCTTTACGTAAGAAAGAAAAAATAAACGCAAGCAATAATAAGCGTGAGCAATAAATAAACGTAAGCAATAAATAAGGCGCATGGAAAATGATGCGCCTTACCTTCCACCAAGCCCGCTTAATCCATTTCTTCTTAATGCGTAAAACTCAGCATTTCTTTTGCGTGCGCTCGGCTTTGCGCAGTGACGTTGATACCGCCGAGCATCCGCGCAATCTCCTCAATTTTTTCCGCGTCGACTAATTTACGCAATTGTGTGCGCACCGATTTTTTCTCGGTGATTTTCTCGACGCTGAAATGCTGATGTCCCTTGCTGGCAACTTGCGGTTGATGCGTTACGCATAACACCTGACCGCGACTGCCAAGTTCGCGCAATAGATTACCTACCACTTCCGCGACCGCGCCGCCGATGCCGACATCCACTTCGTCGAACACCAGAGTCGGAATCGCCGTGGTCTGTGCGGTGACAACCTGAATCGCCAGGCTGATGCGCGACAATTCGCCACCCGAAGCGATTTTATTCAGCGGTTGCGCCGGCGTGCCGGGGTTCGTGCTAATTAAAAACTCGATGTCCTCGCGACCGTGCGCATGCGGCTGCGTTTGCGTGCGTTCGTTCAGCGCAACGCTAAAGCGACAGCCGTTCATTGCCAAAGCCTGTAATTGTTTTTCGACATGTTTCTGCAATTTCTGCGCAGCCTGCTGGCGGCGCTTACTCAGCTCGCTGGCGATCTTGTCGTAATCGTTTTGCAGCGTGCGCAATTCATCGCGTAATTTATCGAGCTGCTCATCGCCGCCGGCGATCGAGTCCAATTCGTCGCGTAATTGCGCATGCAATGCCGATAATGCCGGCGCCTGTACGCGATGTTTGCGCGCGATGTCGTAAATCGCATCGAGACGATTTTCGATGTCGTGCAGGCGCGTCGGATCAAGTTCGAATTGATCGACGTAATGCTGCAATTCATGGCTCGCTTCTTCGACCTGAATCAGCGCGCTACCGAGCATTTGTTCGGCTGCATCAATGGCGGGCTGCTTCGCGTCGAGATCGCCGAGCGATTTCAGCGCCTGATTCAAAATATTCACGACATTGATTTCGCCTTCGCGACACAGCGCCAGCGCATGCTGGCTATTGCGCAGAATCTGCTCGCCATTGGCGAGGCGGCGCTGTTCCGTTTCGAGTTCTTCGAGTTCTCCGTGAGTGAGCGCGAGTTTGTCGAGCTCGTCGATTTGATAGCTGAGCAATTGCACGCGTGCGTTGTGTTCGTCGCGATGCGCATCGAGTTGCGCGATTTTTTCCGACAGCGATGCGAAACGCTGCGCAATTATTTTGGTGTTATCGGCGAGCACGTCGGTACCGGCAAATGCATCGAGTAATTTGCGCTGTTGCGCGCGTTGCAGCAGCGATTGATGCGCGTGCTGGCTGTAAATATCGATCAGCATTTCGCCGACAGTTTTCAAATCCTGCAAGGTCGCTGGCTGGCCGTTGATGTACCCGCGCGAACGACCTTCGGAAGTGACAACACGCCGCAGCAGACATTCATCGCCGGCCAGCAGATCGCGCTGTTCCAGCCATGCTTTGGCGTCTTTGATTTTCGCGATATCGAACGCGGCATGGATATCCGCGCGTTCGGCGCCTGCGCGTACCGCCGCCGCATCGGCACGACCGCCGAGCGCGAGCCCGAGCGCATCGAGCAGAATCGATTTACCGGCGCCGGTCTCGCCGGTAACGACGGTCATGCCGCCGACGAACTCAGCATCGATGTGTTCGGCAATGGCGTAATTATCGACACTGAGGTGGGTCAACATGGCGATGGCTCCGGAGGTAGAGTGCTGGAAAGATATGTGTTTTTATACAGTGCTTGGGTGGCGCTGGCAATTGCAGTTGTGAAATCCTCGGTGAGCGATGTGGTTTGAGGTTGGTTAAAAACCGCCCG
>CBFHCK010000335.1:0-3157 GCA_965653955.1 uncultured Spongiibacteraceae bacterium | reverse complement strand
TTTACCAACGCCGGAAGGCCCTACCAGCAGTAAAACGCCTTTCGGTTTATCGGGGTCTTCGAGATTGGCTTTGCTAATTTGAATACGCCGGGCGATCAGATCGAGCGCATGGTTTTGGCCGATCACACATTCCTGTAATAAACCGCCGAGTCCCTGCACCGTAGCCAGTTCATTTTCGACCAAGCGACCGAGCGGAACACCAGTCCATCCGGAAATGACTTCTGCCACAGTGCTCGCATCAACGCATTCATAAACCAATGCCCGTTGCTTATGACGCAGTTCCAGCCGTGATAACGCGCTATTGAGATTGTTATCCGAATTGTCGCGTTCGCCGTTTTCAATTTCCGCCATGTCACGACGCAACGCTTGAATATCGCGGACCAATTGCAGCTGGATTTCGTAATCGGTTTGCAGGTCGTCCAACTGCGTACGCAAATCGCTGCGACGCGCTTCGATCTCATTGAGTCGGCGCTGAGTTTCGATGGATACGCCATCGCGCTGAATGGCTTTTTCTTCGCGTTCGAGATTATCGACAAGCTGCGTAATATCGACGATTGCCGCCGGCTTTCCTGCTTGGGACAACGCCACGCGCGCGCACGCGGTATCGAGCACAGACACGCATTTATCCGGCAGCTGTCTGCCGATAACGTAGCGTGCAGAAAGCTGCACTGCTTCGACCACCGCCTTATCGAGAATACGAACGCCGTGATGTTTTTCCAGCGCAGGCACCACACCGCGCAACATAGCGATAGCGGTGGCAATGTCCGGTTCATCGATTTTCACCACTTGAAAACGTCGCGCGAGCGCAGCGTCCTTTTCAAAATACTTTTTATATTCTGCCCATGTCGTCGCGGCTATCGTGCGCAGCTCTCCGCGCGCTAACGCCGGTTTCAGCATATTCGCTGCATCCTGCTGACCCGCCGCGCCGCCCGCACCAATCATCGTATGCGCTTCGTCGATAAATAATATTATCGGCGTCAGGCTGCTCTTCACTTCATCGATGACGCCACGCAGTCGATTTTCGAACTCGCCTTTAACGCTGGCGCCGGCCTGTAACAAGCCTAAATCCAGCGTACGCAGGCAAACATTTTTTATCGGCTCGGGTACATCGCCTTCGGCGATTTTAACCGCCAGTCCTTCAACCACAGCGGTTTTCCCAACGCCGGGCTCGCCGGTGAGAATCGGATTGTTCTGACGGCGACGCAATAAAATATCGATCATCTGTCGAATTTCAGTCTCACGTCCTAGCACCGAATCGATTTTTCCAGCGCGAGCCTGCGCGGTGAGATCCACCGTATATTTATCCAGAGACGGCGTCGGCGCGTTACGGAAATCATTGTGTCCAGCGCTGCGCTCGCCCGTATTCGGATCGCTTACTTGCGTATTTCCACCAGAAATTTCGCGGCTATGACGAAAAATATTCGGCAGCTGCTGCCGCAAATCATCGGCGGGAAGACGCGACAACACCTTGCCTGCTTCGCCCAATCCTCTAAAAAATATATCGGTGGTGCGTAGCGCCAGCAGCAGTGCGCCGGAACGTATCGCGGCGTGCCCGTATTCGATGTTCGCAAGCAACCAAGTGGTTTCAAGCCATGAGCCAAGCAGCTCCGATAAAACCGGGTTGCGATTGTTACCCGATTTAAAACCAGCCAAATCCCGATTGAGCGCGCGCTGCAAATCCGCCGTCGAAATATCGTAGGCCTTGAGCGTAGCAACAACATCGTTGTCATCACTTTCCAGCAGTGCCAGCAAAACGTGCTCGAAATCGACCTCAAAATGCGTGCGCGACAAGGCCAGATTGGCAGCCGACTCCAGCGCACGGCGCGAAGTTGGATTCAACTTTTCGATAAGTGTTTTTAAATTCGTGCGCATATGCGGCAGTCCTTGCGATTAGTAATTCATTAACAGCGGAATTATTCGCCGCTTACTTGTCCTAATGTCGAAATTAGTGAAGCGCCGCAACTGGTTTTGCATCCGTCCAATGCGACGCTGGCGCCATCGATCGTCCAGCTCGAATCGCCCTCTACGATGACGCAGATCTGGTGACCCGGAACAGGACAAATGCACCTGTCGCCGACACGGGCGACGCCTTTACCAAATGCGCTGTAATTCGATGCGGCGGAAACAACGCGGCCGCCGTGACTGGTCGGATCGCCCAGGCGAATAACATTTTTCATCTTTCGTACTCTTAAAAACTAATTGAGCCGTGACCAATATTAAAAAGCTAAATATTTTTTACTATTGGCACCACATAACTGCATCACGCCTTAACGTGCCGCACAGCGCAGCACGCGGTTATCATCGGGCTACACTGGGAACGTAGCGCCGATGAATCCGCTAGCGATTAGCGATTAAAAGTACAACGTATCTTTGACGACATCCTTGTGTGAAATCTCGCATTTGTCGGCGGACGATGATTTAGCCGCTTGAATTACACCAGCGACAAGACCTACTGCTCCACCTTCGCTGCTCAAAACCGAGCCGAAATAGCAATGCACGAAAAATGGAATATCTTGGTAGGTGGTATTGAAGTTTTGCGTCGGAGTGAATGGCGGAAATCTACCCTGCATCAACGGTTCGCCGTTGACAGTCAACTTTAATAATTTTTCGTCCACATTATAGGTTCCGCCGAATTGGAACGATTTCCCTTCAATATTGATTTGTTTTTCTTGCGCCTGATGAATTGTGGGAGCACAAGCCGTTAACAAAGCAAAAGCTGCGCCGGCCAAAATAACTCGATTGCTGTTGATTCTAGTCTTTAACATCATATCCATATCCCCTATTGGTTTTAAAAAAATCCGACTTCCTAGTATCTTGAATATGTCTTTTTGTTCACGCCTCCATTACTAAATTCCATTATCTGAATCACTGCTGATTCGTATCCCACATCCAAATCGTCTCGCCGTAACTCGAGCTGGGAAAATCCGGCATGACTTCACCTTGCTGAAAATATGCACGCGAGTTTTGTTTGGCAGGCGTCCACCAGTAGCCGGTTTTTGGGCACGGGTGGTTAGCTTCACAGCGGAGTTTGGCGGGTGTTGCTTCGGATAAATGTGGGTTGGCGCGACACCACGCCACTAAATCTTTCGGGTAATACAAATATTGATGGAGGCTGCTGTCATCCTCGATGCCGAGCAGAATGACTGCGGCCCCCGCT
>CBFHCK010000334.1:0-3167 GCA_965653955.1 uncultured Spongiibacteraceae bacterium | reverse complement strand
ACAAAAAAAAAACAATCCACGACAATGCCTCCTGGAATTGTCCTCGTCTCCGCTGTTAGCAAACCCTTCGTTACAAAACACAGCGCACGCCATTTGGGCTGTCGATCATGCCTGCACATCGATTGCAGTGATTACAGCCGTTGCGGTAACCCATCTGTTGTTCGCGCAAATGATTCACCAGATCGGGATCTTTAATCAGCGTACGGCCGAGCTGCACGAATTCGAAACCCTCGTTCATGACGGTTTCGAAACTCTCGACGGTCGAACAGCCGCCGATATACATCAGCGGACATTGAACCGCTGCGCGAATGCGACGCGCTTCTTCAAGAAAATATAATTCGCGATACGGATATTTTTTAAATAGCCACGGGCCAACTATTTTCATGCCGAGTTTGAGTGCCACGTTTTTTTCGTTTTCGACCAGACCGTCAAGAATGCTATCGCCATGAAAAAGCAGCATCGGGTTATGGCTTGAACTGCCGCCGCTGAGAATGATCGCGTCGATGCCATTTTTTTCGAGCAGACGACAAACCTCGATCGAATCGTCAACGGTGATGCCGCCGGCCATACCATCGGTCATCGTAATTTTGCCGACGACCGGAAATGTCGCGCCCACCGCGTTGCGCACCGCATCGAGCACGCGTAACGGAAAACGCATGCGATTCGCGACCGATCCGCCGTACTCATCGCGGCGTTTATTCGTGAGTGGATTGATAAATTGGCTGAGCAGATAACCGTGGCCGAAATGAATTTCGATCGCATCGAAACCGATCGATTTCATGAAAGCCGCAGCCTTGCCGTAATTCGCCACCACTTCATCCATTTCGCGCGCATTCATTTCGCCGGTAAAAAATAATCCCGACAATGCACCCATGTCGTTGAAATACGACGACGCGCTGACGGGACGTTTACGCAGCAATTCGGTGTTGCGGCTGAGACCGCCGCAATGCGCAATCTGTCCCGACAATTTACCGCCGGCACCGTGTACGGTATCGGCCAATTGTTGGAGTTCGCTGCGAATGCCTTCGTGCATGTACATGAATTTCGGTGCCAGACGCCCATCCGGCTCGGGTGCGCAATACGCGAGGGTGGTCAGCGCGGCGCCGCCGGCGGCAATACGGCGATGAAATTCGATCAATTGCGCCGTCGGTTTTCCCTGCGGCGCCATGCCTTCATACGTGGCGGCCTTAATGATGCGATTCGGTAATTCGAGGCCGTTTAATTTGGCTGGCGATAACAATTTGTCGAGCGCTGCGGACATGGGGGTCACCAATAAAGTTTTATACATAGTGTTGCTATGTAAAAATACCTAGCGATACTATGCAAGTCAACAAGCGGTCAAGCCAACAAGCGACGTAAGACAATCGAGATGTCCGCGTTCGGCGGCCGCGATCGATCGATGAGGAGTGAAAAATGGCGAAAATGCAGCGCAGCCAACAGCAGCGTACGGAAGCTACCACCCAGACATTGTTGCAAAGCGCGACACGTTTATTTGGCGAGCGCGGTTATGCGGATACTTCGCTCGACGATATTGCAAACGATTGCGGGCTGACGATCGGCGCGATCTACCACCATTTCGGCAACAAGAAGAATTTGTTCGCCGCGGTGAACGAAGCCGCCGAGCGGCGCATCCTCGATGTGTGCAGCAAGGTGCACGACCCCGATCTGCTGCGAGCGATGAAAAAACGCTGGAAGGCGCTGTTGACGCTGAGTAATGAGCCGGGATTTCGCCGCATCGTGTTGATCGATAGCCCGAATATTCTTGGCCGCGACCGCTGGGAAAACAGCGAGGTATCGAAACACGCGCGTGCGCTCGCCGATACGACATCGGGCAACATGCTCGAATTGCAATTGGCGCTGCGGCTGATGCGCGGTTTATCGGCTGAGGCGATTCATGCCATCGCCGAAGCGAACAACGCGCCGGCGACACGCAAAATTGTCGATCGCATCGTCAACCGTGTGTACGAAGTATTGATCGACGAGCTCGACATCAATTTCGCATCATCAACCGGGGAATAAAAAATGGGTATTTACGCAGTTACTGGCGGCGCCAGCGGCATCGGCGCGGCTATCGTCGGCAAGCTTAAAAATCTGGGTCATCGGGTTATTTCAGTCGATCTGCGCAACGCCGATATCAATGTCGATCTCAGCACCCACGAAGGTCGAGAGACAGCGATCGCCGGAATTTTGCAGGCGGCCCCGGAGGGACTGGATGGCTTTGTGCCGTGCGCTGGCGTCGGGCCGCAGATGAATCCGATCACCGTGATTCCGAAGATCAATTTTTTCGGCACCGTGAATCTGGTCGAGGCGCTGAAAGACAATCTGGCGAAAAAGCGTGGCTCGATTGTGCTGATCAGTTCGAATTCGGCGACGATGATGGAATACAACGCCGATTATCTACAGGCACTGGCCGCTGGCGATGAGGGTTTGGCGAGCAAGCTGCTTGAGACGCTGGACGGTCAGACCGCGTACGGCGGCAGTAAATTCGCGCTGACCTGCTGGATGCGGCGCAATAACGCCGACTATGCCGGCGCCGGTATTCGGATGAATGCGATAGCGCCGGGCTACACCGAAACCGCGCTGACCAAAGCGGGCCTGGAAGATCCGGTTTTTGGGCCGGGCATCAAGCAGTTCGTCGACAGTATTCCGATCGGGCGCCCCGGCTATGCGGACGATCAGGCGGAAGCAACGGCATTTTTGCTGAGCCCGCAAGCATCGTTTATTTCGGGTGCAGTGTTATTCGTGGACGGCGGGCATGACGCGATGTTCCGTCCGGATCGATTCTAGGAGCGGCGCTTAGGCGCCCTCTTCCCCACTGACTCAATCATCTTCCTCGCCACCATCGTCGTCGCCCATGCCGAGTTCTTTGATTTTGCGCGTCAGCGTGTTGCGACCCCAGCCGAGCAGCACGGCGGCGTCGCGGCGGCGGCCGTTGGTGTGCTTCAGCGCGGTTTCGATCATGATCTGTTCGAAGATCGGCACCGCGACATCCAATAGATTTTCGCGGCCCAGCCCGAGTTCCTGATCGGCCCATCTGCGCAGACCTTCCTGCCATTCGCCGCCCGCTGCGGCGACTGTTTCATGGCTTTGCTGCAATAACTCCGGCGGTAAATCGCCGACATGCACCTCGCGACCGGATGCCATCACGGTGATCCAGCGGCAGGTGT
>CBFHCK010000333.1:0-3192 GCA_965653955.1 uncultured Spongiibacteraceae bacterium | reverse complement strand
GCCTTCATCGGCATCTGCCTGTGGGCTTACAGCGGCAAACGCAAACAGCACTTCGAAAACGCGGCGAACCTGCCCTTTGCCGACGACGATGTCGCGGACGCCTGCCGACGCCTGATGAACGTCGCGGCGACCACCGTCAAAAACGAGGAGCGCAATCAATGAGCGCGTTCTGGAGTGCCTGGATTATCGGTCTCACCGCTGCCTGCACCATCCTGCTGTGCTGGCTGTTGTTCGCAAACCGTAAAAGCAAAAACACCGGCCCCAACCACACCACGGGGCATTCGTATGACGGCATCGAGGAATACGACAATCCGCTGCCGGCCTGGTGGTTTTATCTGTTCGTAATAACGATCGTGTTCGGCGTCGGTTACGTCATCGCGTATCCCGGGCTCGGCTCCTACGAAGGTGCGCTGGGCTGGAGTTCGACCGGCGAGCTGAAAAAGGATCAGGCCGAAGCCGACGCGCAGTACGGTCCGCTGTTCGCGAAATACCTGGCGACTCCGATTCCGGAACTCGCCAAAGACCCGGCCGCGCTGAAGATGGGGCAACGTCTGTTTGCCAACGATTGCGCGCAGTGCCACGGCGCCGACGCCAACGGCGGTTTCGGCTTTCCGAACCTGACCGACAACGACTGGCTGCACGGCGGCGAGCCGACAAACATCGTCCAAACCATCACCGGTGGCCGCAAAGGCACGATGCCGGGATGGGAAGCGGCGATTGGCGATGCCGGCATTCAGCAGGTGGCCGCGTATGTGATGACGCTGGGCGGACGCCAGGCCGATGCAGCGCAAGCCGCAGCCGGCGAAAAAATCTTCGGCACGTTCTGCGCCGCCTGCCACGGCCCGGATGGCAAAGGTATGCAAGCGCTCGGCGCACCGAATCTCACCGACAACATCTGGCTATACGGCGGCTCGCCGCTGCAGATTCAGCAAACCGTGCGCGGCGGCCGCAACGGCGAAATGCCGGCATGGGGCGAGCGTCTCGGCGCGGCAAAAGTACATCTGCTCGCAGCGTATGTGTATAGCCAGTCGCAGGCGCAGTAATCGACCCTGCCAAGCTCCCGCTTTCGACGAAAGCGGGAAATAACTCGGCGCGATGTTGAAGCCAGAACGAATGAACGAACCCGTAAAAATCCCCGCCGTGCAGTTGACCGACGATCAGCTCGCCCCCGCCGAAGTCGCGGAGATCGATCTTTATCAGAAGCGCGAAAAAATCTACACGCGCAGCATCGAAGGCTTTTTTCAGAAGGTCCGTCTTTATACCGGCTGGCCGCTGCTGCTCGGCTATTTTTTGCTGCCGTGGATCAACTGGGGCAATCGCCCCGCCGTGTTATTCGATCTACCGGCGCGCAAGTTTCATATTCTCGGTCTGACTTTCTGGCCGCAGGATTTTCCGCTACTGGCGTGGTTGCTGATCATCGCCGCCTTCGCGTTATTCGCGGTGACGGTATGGGCCGGACGCGTCTGGTGTGGCTACACCTGTCCGCAAACCGTATGGACGGCCATTTACATGTGGGCGGAGCAGTTCGCCGAAGGCAGCCACAATCAGCGCATCAAACTTGATCAGGCTCCGCTCAGCGTCGATAAGATCGCGCGCAAAACCCTGAAGCACACGATGTGGATCGGCTTCGCGCTGCTCACCGGCCTCACCTTCGTCGGCTATTTCTCGCCGATCCGTACACTCAGCGTGAATCTGTTCACCGTCAACCTCGGCTTCTGGGAAGCGGCGTGGATCGTATTTTTCACCGGCGCCACGTACATCAATGCCGGCTGGCTGCGCGAACAGGTTTGTCTGTACATGTGTCCGTATGCGCGCTTCCAGTCGGTGATGTTCGATCGCGACACATTAATCGTGTCCTACGACGCCAAACGCGGCGAACCACGCGGTGCGCGGAAAAAGGATATCGATCCGCTCACGAGCGGACTGGGCGATTGCATCGACTGCCGCATCTGCGTGCAGGTATGTCCGACCGGCATCGACATTCGCGATGGCCTGCAATACCAATGCATCAACTGCGCGTTGTGCATCGACGGCTGCGATTCGGTCATGGACAAAATGGGTTATGCACGCGGCCTCATTCGGTACACCACCGAAAACGTGCTCGAAGGCAAACCGTATCGCTGGCTGCGTCCGCGTTTGATCGGCTATGCCGCCGGCGTGTTGATCATGACGATGCTGTTCGGCTACACCGTTGCCGCGCGTATTCCGCTGCATCTCGATGTCGTGCGCGAACGAGGTCAGTTATATCGCCAGACAAGCGACGGCCTGATCGAAAACGTCTACACGCTGAAAATTCTGAACATCGACGAAAACCCGCATCGCTTCACAATTGACGTGCGCGGTTTGCCGGATGTGCAAATCATCGGCCCCCGCAACGTCGATCTCGACAGCGGCGAAGCGCGCGATGTGCCGCTGCGCCTCGCCATCGATCCCGCCTTGCTGAAAGCCGCGAACGACAAAATCGAATTTCATATCGGCGCTGCTGACAACGCGACATTGCGTGCGCACAGCGAAAGCCGTTTCCTCGCACCTCGGACGCATTAATGATGAACGCATTGATTTCCGATCGACAATACAAGCAGCCGTGGCATAAACAATTCTGGCCGTGGTTTCTGATCGCGCTGCCAGGTGTGGTCGTAAACGCGAGCATTGTCACGATCTACATCGCGGTGAGCGGACGCGACAGTCTGGTGAAGGACGATTATTACAAGGACGGACTCGCGATCAACGCCGATATCGATCGCGATAAAACCGCTGCGCGACGCCATATTGCAGCCACGTTGACGCTCGATGCGCACAACAACGCCGTTCTCGAACTGCGCGGCGATCTACGCACTCCACCCGCGCAATTGCTGCTGCAATTCATTCATCCGATGCGCGACTCCGCGGATTTACGTATTGCCGCCGCGCATGTCGGCGCCAATCATTACCGCTCTCAGTTACCGCATGCGATCGATGGCCGCTGGTATATCGAAATCAGCGATCCATTGGATAGCAGTTGGCGATTACGGCAGCCAATCACTGTCGCGCTCGCACAGCCTTTATCGATCACACCTTAGGTCAGCACGCCGCCGATGAGCGCTCGATCAGTCACCGCCACCGCTCCCGCGTGTTATCACTGCGGTTTGCCGGTGTTGTGCGGCGAGCAATATGTGCTGCGCGTAGGCGAAGCCGATCGTCTGCTCTGTTGCC
>CBFHCK010000332.1:0-3193 GCA_965653955.1 uncultured Spongiibacteraceae bacterium | reverse complement strand
TTCGATATCCCATTGCGGCACCTCGTGCAAACGGCACGCACGAGCGGGGGAAAAGGACTGACTCATGAACAACTCCTCAACACTGAATAATTATCGGTATCCGAGACGCACAGCCTGTGCAGATGGCCGCATCAATTGCCGGGCTGGCCATACTATTCAATCTGCCCGACGAGGGCAAAATAGTTAATAAGATTTCATCATTTGCAATACATCCGCCGGAAGTTGATCTGAATCAACGGAACGTTTCGGCTAATTCAAATTGACGAATCTGGGTATCCACCGCTGAACAATACTGCGTTCAACGCGAGCGAAATCGCGCGTAAAAAAATTCGCTACATACATAACGACGGTGGAGTCACTCATGAAATTTTCCCTGATTTATGAAGCGCAGACAGTCGATGCATCGCGTGCGGGCGAACAGCGCGTATTCGAAGAAAGCGTCGAGCAATGCATTCTCGCCGAAAAAATGGGTTTCGATACCATATGGGCAGTCATGCATACCGCAATGCCCAATTACGCACACATGAGCGCATCGGGCACCTTTCTCGCGTACATCGCCGGTAAGACCGAACGCATCGGTATCGGTCATGGTGTCGTGTGCCTGCCGCCGGCGATGAATCATCCGATCATGGTGGCGCAGCACATCGGTATGCTCGATGTGTTATCGAAAGGTCGTGTGCATTTCGGCGTGGGCAAGGGCGGTTCGCAGCAGGAGACCGGCGCTTATGGCTACAACGTCGATGAGATTTATCCGCAGATCGACGAAATGATGTACCTGATTCCGAACATCATGGTGCAGGACGAAATCGAATTTAACGGCAAATACGTGCAGTTTCCGAAACGGCCTATTCATCCAAAACCGATGCAGGTTCCGCATCCGCCGATGTATCTCGCTTGCACCAACGACGATTCATTGAAAAAGGCCGGCAGCCGCGGCATGGGTGCAATGTGTCTAGGCTTCGGTGGTCCCGATGAAATTGCCCGTAAAAACAAGATCTATCGCGATGCTTATCGCACCCGCAAGCCGGAAGATCAGGTCGGCTACAACCCGATTGAAAACTTCGCTGCATTGTGTCCGACCATCGTGCTCGAAGACGGTCAGCAGGCGCGCAAGATCGGCGTGCGCGGTCAGCGCTATTTCATGGAATCGCTCGCGCACTATTACACCGGCGGCCCGAAACCCGATCACGAAGCCTGGTCGGACGACACCACCGAATCGACCACTGGCCAGACCGTCATTAAAACCAGTTGGGCGACCGAGACACTGGAAGTGGATTTCTCCGATCCCGCCATGTCGATGCTGAACCCGAATCACGCGTACGGCACCGTGAACGATTGCATTGGTTACGTCAGCCGTTTGAAAGAAGCCGGCGCGGACGAAGTGTTGTTCATCTGCCAGATGGGCACCGTACCGCAATGGGCGCAGCTCGAAACGATCCGCAACATCGGCGAAAAGGTGATTCCGCATTTCAAGAACTAATACGTAAACGACAGAAACAAAAAAGCCCGCAAATGCGGGCTTTTTTATTTGAGCTGAATTAAACCAATCGCTCTTTTAATTTCCCTTTCAATTTATCGCGCATTGCACGCAGCGATTGCTCGGTGCTGTCCCAGCCGATGCAGCCGTCGGTGACCGATACGCCGTATTGCAGTTTGCTTAAATCGTCGGGAATCGATTGCGCGCCGGCGAATAAATTACTTTCGACCATCAACCCGACAATCGATTTGTTGCCTTCGAGCACTTGATTGGTGACGTTCTCGATGACGAGCGGTTGCAGCTCCGGTTGTTTGTTCGAATTCGCGTGCGAGCAATCGACCATGATGTTCGGTTGGATTTTCGCTTTCGCCAGCTCCTGCTCGCACAATGCGATATGCACTGAATCGTAATTCGGACCGTTGCTGCCGCCGCGCAATACGATGTGCGAATACGCATTGCCTTTGGTGTGGATGACGGCAACTTGTCCCTCGGAATTAATGCCGAGAAAACGGTGCGGTTGCGATACCGATTTCAATGCGTTAATCGCAACGGCGAGACCGCCGTCGGTGCCGTTCTTGAAACCGATCGACGAGCTGAGACCGCTGGCCATTTCGCGGTGGGTTTGCGATTCGGTCGTGCGTGCGCCGATGGCGGACCAGGTAATGCAATCCTGCAGATATTGCGGCGAAATCGGATCGAGCGCTTCGGTCGATGTCGGCAGACCCATTTCCGCAATATCGAGCAGCAGCTTGCGGCCGATGTGCAAACCGTCCTGAATTTTGAATGTGTCGTTCATGTACGGATCGTTGATCAGGCCTTTCCAGCCGACCGTCGTACGAGGTTTCTCAAAATACACGCGCATGACGATGAACAGCGTATCGCTCACTTCATCGGCGAGTTTTTTCAGGCGGCGCGCATAGTCGTGGGCGGCATCGACATCGTGAATCGAGCAGGGGCCGACCACAACGAATAGGCGGTGGTCCTTGCGGTCGAGAATATTGCGGATGACTTCGCGGCTATGTGTGATGGTTTCGCGCGCTGCGGCGGACATCGGCAGGGCGGCCTTGAGCTGGTCAGGCGTGATTAACACTTCCTGAGCGGTGACGTTTAAGTTCTCGACGACGCTATCGGGCATGACGGATTCCGTACTTTGTATTCATAACAGGGCTGGCGATTGTACCGAAATTGACCTGTTTCGGGATGTCGGCTTTTGAATGTTTTTTGCCGTAGCGCGGCCAAAGCGGGCGGAGCGGCGAAGACAAGGCGCGGTTACAATGCCCGCTTGTTTTTACCGGTTGACTCCATGACCCAGCAAGCCCTGCTTTTCGATGCTGCATTACTGCGCCCGGCGCTGGCCGATGGGACGTTGATGCTGACGCCAAATCGCCGCCTCGCGAGTCGTATACGTATGGCTCTGGCAGCAGGACTCGACGCCGCTCCCGCAGCGCCGATCATGGCGATTGCCGATTGGCTGCAAACGTTATGGCAGCAGATGATTTTTCGCGCCGATCCGCTCGCGCTCGGTCAATGGGTGTTATCGCCCGCGCAGGAATCGGCGCTATGGGAACAATCCGTGCGCGCCGGTTCGGTGCCGTTGTTGCGTCCTGCGCAAGCTGCGGAGCAAAGCGCGAGCGCTTATCGCACGCTGGCGCTTTGGCAGCAATTACCGCTGCGCTCGAATATTCGCGATGAATTTCTCGCGCAGCCCGACACGGC
>CBFHCK010000331.1:0-3222 GCA_965653955.1 uncultured Spongiibacteraceae bacterium | reverse complement strand
GAATAAACCAGGCCAGCGTTAAGCCTTTCGATTTTGAAATACCCACGGCTATCAGTAAATAAAATGCAATCTCGATAGTAAGCGCCCAGGTCGGTGGTGAAATGCGTGGGCTTACTTTGTCGGGAAATAAATCGTAAAAAATAAGCGAGATATTCTGCGACCATTCAGCGATGGAATTTGGAATGAAAATAAATGCGCGATATTGAATGGAATTTTCTTCGCCGAACCACAGGATAGCGATAAGCGAGGCTGCCAAGATGGCCCAGTACGCGGGGTACAACCGCAGGAATCTATTCAACGCAAACGATCTTATGCCGGTAAGCGAATACCCATAGGTTCGATTCATGATGTAGGTCATCAGATAGCCGCTCAAAATGAAAAAGCCATGAACGGCATAATGACCCACTACCGGTATCGCTATTAGGTGATGAAGCACCACCGCTAAGGCTAATACCGTTCTGTAAGTTCCAAACATGGGTGATTCCCTTAATGCATTTTTTAACGAGTTTGCTGGCTGGCCTGGTCGCACTGTACAGCTAGAGCTTGATAGTGCAGAGCTCTAGCGTCAGATTTTCGATATGTTATTCGCGATGCGGCAGAAAGAGTCAGTCCAAATATACGGTAATGTGAACTGAGCGAGAAATTAAAGCGAGGCAGCGCAGTCGGACGGTTTTATCAAACCAGCGACAGCGCACTTTCAAACGTGCGCTCAATACCGTTGAGCGGATCGATGAAGTGCAGTCGGCGTGCGAGCAATTTGAGCGGATTTTCGTAATCGTCGAAGGCTTCAGTGCGGACGTTCGGATAAAACGGGTCGTTGCAAATCGGGGCGCCAAGCGATGCCATATGTAAACGCAGCTGATGCTTTTTACCCGTTACCGGAGCTAATCCGTAATGCCATACATCGCCGCCGCGATCGAGGACATCAATGATCGTTTCGCTGTTGGGTTCTCCAGCGATTTCTTGAGAGAGAAAAAACGGGTCGCCACGTACGATGCGTGACGTGCGAACCAGCGGAAATTGCCACTGCGGTAATGCGGGTGCTATCGCTTCGTAATATTTATCGATCGCGCGCTGCCGGAACAATGCTTGATACAGCGAACGAGTTCCGCGCTGCGCTGAAAACATGACGAGGCCGGCGGTATGTCGATCGATGCGATGAAGGGGCGCAATATCTGAATTTTCGAATCGCTTGATCAAGCGGGCGAGCACTGTTTGCTCGACATACTCGCCGGAAGGTATCACCGGCAGAAAGTGAGGTTTATCGACAACAATTAAATTTTCGTCGGCATACAAAATCGTTTCCGAAAACGGAATTTCTTTTTCGTTCGGTACCTCCCGGAAATAGTAGATGCGCAATCCGGCATGATGAGGATGAGAAATCTCCAGCGGCTTTTTATCGGCATTGAGCACCAGCCCGCGTGCGAATCGGTCACGCCAGCGCTCGTGAGAGATGGCGGAAAAAGAATCGCAAAGACACGCGAAAATAGTCGGCCAATCGCCGGGAGGTAAAACGAAGCTGCTTGCCGAGGCCATTTTCGTTGTCCGCTAATCTCGTAAAAAATTCTTAAGCTTTCCGTCAGACGTTTTTTCGTTTTAGCACGGTGCATCGAGTCACGCAATTTATGCGAGTAATCCTTCGCATCCATGCACAAGCGCGTTAGCATTATCGATTCCAGTATTCGAGAACAGGAGCTCATCATGGAAACGCAAGAATTACATCGCGGTCGCTTGATCGATCACATTCAGCTGGTGGTGAAGGATTTAGCCACGAGCCAGCGCTTTTATACGGCGATATTCAACGTGCTGAAAATTCCAATGGCTGGCACCGCTGAGGATTATTTCTGGGCCGATGAACTTTTTGTTTCCACTCGCGATAGCCCATCTGCACTGGGTGCGCTGACGGGGCGTCATCATTTGGCATTTCAAGCGCAGGACAAGGCGATGGTGGAAGCGTTTTATAAAGCTGCACTAGCCAGCGGCGGCAAAGACAATGGTGCGCCGGGCGAGCGTCCGTATCATCCCGGTTATTACGCTGCATTTGTTATCGATCCCGATGGCAATAATATCGAAGCGGTATTTCATGGCGAGGCGAAACGCAGTGCAGATTCGGTAAAGATTACGTTTTGAGTAAAAGCTAGGCGACAGCATCGCCGCTTAAAAGCTTGAGCCCCATAATGCCGATCACGATGAGCGCAATGCATGCGAGCCGCGCGAAATTAAACGACTCACCGAAAATCGCGATACCGAGAATTGCCGCTCCGACAGTGCCGATCCCGGTCCAAACTGCATAAGCAGTGCCGACCGGGAGTTGGCGCAGCGCCAGCCCGAGCAGCCAGAAACTGAGTGTGGCTGCGACTAATGTGATCGCAGTGTAGTGATGCTTGGTAAAACCATGCGACGCTTTCATGCTGATCGTCCACACGATCTCGAGCAGCCCAGCGAAGAGCAACAACACCCAAGCGGATTGGGAAGTAAGGATGAGCGGCATCGTTATTCCTTGAATAATTTGATTGCGCTAATAGTGCGCATCCTGCGTATTAATTTTTAATTTGTCATCGATTTCACGTTGTCGCGAATGTAATCGTGCAGCGTTGTCGTCCCGCGCTCAGGATTGTCAGGCAATTCATCGGCATCGTCTATTACCGTTCCTGTCATACACGCATAAGTTCGTGCAGCTGCGGGCGAGAAGCCGAAGCGCATGAATGTTTCCTCCCACGCAGCACGCGGAATAGTTTCGACCTCGACGTTAATTCCCAGCGCGCTGGAGAATGCGTCGGCCACATTCCGGGGTGTGTAGCGCTCGGGTCCTTCCACATAACGAAGATCAGTTGCGCTAGCTGGTTCGAGAAGTCTGCGTGCGGCAGCATCGCCCACATCTTTTGGAGCGACCATGGGCATGGCGTGATCCGCCGGAAAAAAACTCGGTAACGTTCCGCGTTCGCGCACACTATCGAGCATGCCCAACCAGTTGCTCATGTAATAGGCGCCGCGGTTAATCGCGACAGGAATAGGCTGTATCCGCAGTTTTTCTTCGAACTCATAAAGCACCGTGAGATCACCGCATCGCTCACCGGGACGCGCGCCAAAAGTTGAAGCGGCAACAATTTTCTCCAGCGGAACTCCATCGAGCGCGTCAATGATGGCCATAACATTCTTGCGCTCTTCGGTGTCGGTATCGCTGGAAGGAGGGGCGGGCGGATTAACCAGAAAGGCTCGTGT
>CBFHCK010000330.1:0-3236 GCA_965653955.1 uncultured Spongiibacteraceae bacterium | reverse complement strand
GTCATAAATAATGCCTTCGCGAATCGCGTACATCGACACATGCATCGCCGAAATTTTCAGCTCCGCGAACACACCGTGCAGCACTGCCAGACCTCCGGCAAAAATCGGTCGGCGATCCTCATCGAGGCCTGGCAGCTCTAACAGCGCAACATCTTTTGCCGCAATCAGCTCTTCGGCGAGGCGATCCAACCCATCCGCGGTAATCAGATGATTTTGATTAAGGCCCATGCTATCGAGCACACGCTCGATCGATCGGATCGAACCAGAGGAGCCCACGGCTTCGTCCCAATTGCTGACATTGAACTCGCTAACGAGCCCCTGCACTTCGCTGCGCGCGGCAAGCAGTGCCTTTTGATATGAGCGCCGAGTTATTTGACCGTCTGGAAAATACAAACGACTGAACGACACACAACCCATATAGAGGCTTTCGAGTTTTTGCGGCTTATTGCGCCCCAGCACTAGCTCGGTTGAACCCCCGCCGATGTCGACGACTAGACGGGTGCGATCCTCCGGCGTGAAATCCTTGCCGACACCGAGATAGATCAGCCGCGCCTCCTCCCGACCGCTGATGATATTGATGGGCACCCCGAGAATTTTTTCCGCACGCGCCAAAAACAGATCGCGATTTTTAGCAATGCGCAATGTATTCGTCCCCACCACGCGCACATACGCTGATGGCAGCGGTCGAATTCGCTCGGCGATTTTTTCGAGCGCCTGCCATGCTCGCATCATCGCTTCATCGCTGAGACTTCCATCCGGCTGCAAGCCGGAACCAAGGCGGACGCTTTCCTTATAGCGATCGAGCACGATCAACCGAGGACCATCGAACCGCGCTAATAGCAAATGAAAGCTGTTCGATCCCAGATCGAGCGCTGCATAAACTTCATCAGAAGCACGCGCCAAAATAATTTTCCAAGGTTGTAAAGTGAGGCTCTATTAGAACGTACTTTGCACAAAGCCGAAACCTCACGCTCAGTTATTAAAGGTCTCGTAAGCACTGTTATAAAACTGTCAAAAAAAGTTCTTATACTGCTTCAAGACAATAGTCATCAAATCCAGGATCGAGCATGTCAGAGAAGCCGTTGAGAACGAAGAAAGCGCTGCCCTATATTCCCAAGGAGTTGAGCTGGCTGTCGTTCAATGAACGTGTTTTGCAGGAAGCCGGCGATCCGAATGTCCCTGCTATTCAGCGCCTGCGTTACCTCGGCATTTTTTCTAACAACATGGACGAATTTTTCCGTGTACGCGTTGCCGATGTGCGTCGTCTTGCGACGTTTTCTACAGGCACCGAGCAGGAGCGCTATAAAAAATTGCTGAGTCAAATTCAGCAAAAGGTTATCGCTCAGCAACAACGCTTCGAATCGACCTATCAGGATGTGCTCGCACAGCTGCGACGCAGCCGCATTTATTTAGTCAATGAAAAACAACTCGATCAACATCAAGCCGATTTTGTAACGCAATACTTTCACCGCGTCGTTCAACCCGAACTCGAACCTGTGCTGCTGGATGATACGTACCCGCTGCCAGAGCTGACGGACGCGTCGATTTACCTCGCCATTAAATTGCAATCGCAACAACAAACACGTTATGCGCTACTCGAAGTTCCGACCGAACGCCTAGGGCGTTTCGTCGAAATCCCACCGCGCGAACGTCAACGCGGAATCGTCTATATCGTTCTCGAAAACATCATTCGCCATAATTTGCCGAGAGTTTTCCACGGCATATTCCCAATCGAAAGCGCCGAGGCTTATACGATAAAACTGACGCGCGATGCCGAATTGGAAATGGAGGAAGGCATTACGCAAAGCCTGCTCGACAAAGTATCAAGCAGCCTTAAGCGGCGCCGAAAAGCGGACCCTGTGCGATTTGTTTACGACGCCGACATGCCCGAGGATTTACTGCAATATTTTACGAAGCGGTTCAATCTCGGTCGCTACGACAGCACTATCGCCGGCGCGCGTTATCACAACTCTAAAGATTTCATGAATTTTCCGCGCGTCGGATCAAATTCGCTCGAGTTCAAACCGATACCGGAAACACCCGTGCCCGAGTTGCAGCAAGAAGAAAATATTTTCCATTGCCTGCGCAATCAGGATGTTTTGTTGTACTACCCGTACCACTCATTCAATCACGTAGTAAAGCTGTTGGAGACAGCCGCCCTCGATCCCGCGGTCAAGTTCATTAAAATTTCGCTCTATCGCGTCGCCAAACATTCCCATATCGTCGATGCGCTGGTGAACTCGGTGCGCAACCACAAAAAAGTAACGGTTGTCGTGGAATTGCAAGCACGCTTTGATGAAGAGGCGAACATCGGCATGGCCCGTCGCTTAACAGACGGCGGCGCGAACGTTATTTTCGGAATTCCAGGACTCAAAGTTCACAGCAAACTGATCGTAATCGGCCGCAACGAAAACGGAGCAACGCGCTATTACTCGCATATCGGTACGGGAAACTTCAATGAAAAAACCGCCAACGTATACACGGATTTCAGCTTATTGACGTACGATCAGGAAATTGGCGCAGACGTCGCGAATGTTTTCGATTTCATTGAGTTCACTTATCACCGCCATCGCTTCCGCCATTTATTTGTTTCTCCACACAGCAATCGCAGTAATTTAATGACGCTGATCAATGACGAAATCGGCAATGCGAAAGCGGGCGAACCGGCCGAAATCACGATCAAATGCAACAATCTTGTCGACGAGCGCATCATCGCGAAACTGTACGAAGCAAGTCAGGCTGGCGTTCGCGTCAAATTGATTGTGCGCGGAATGTGTTCGCTGGTAGCGGGTGCTGCGGGAATCAGCGAAAACATTGAAGCAATCAGCATTGTCGATCGCTTTCTCGAACATCCGCGCGTTTTTATTTTCCACAATCGAGGCAAACCGCTTTATTTCATTTCGTCAGCCGACTTAATGACACGCAATCTCGATTTTCGCGTTGAAGTAACGTGTCCGATTTACGATCCGCGTCTGCAACAACGAATCCAGGCCATCATCGATCTGCAATGGCATGACAATGTGAAGGCACGAATTCTCGACGAATTGCAGCGCAATGAATTCAAATCGCGTCGCGGCGGACGCCTCCGCAGCCAGGAGGCGATCGATGTGTATTTGCGCACCGGCGAATTGCCGGCGTTTCTGCGCAAAGACTAAACCCGTTAAATTCCCCACGCCCATTAAAAGGCTCTGGTGTTGATGCAGCAGGGCATTCTGATTGAGGTGCCTGCCGATTTC
>CBFHCK010000329.1:0-3249 GCA_965653955.1 uncultured Spongiibacteraceae bacterium | reverse complement strand
GAGCTCGGCACCAGTGCGAAAATGCTCTCGATTGTGCCGCTGATGAACGGTGGCGGCTTGTTCGAAACCGGCGCCGGCGGCTCGGCTCCGAAGCACGTGCAGCAGTTACTCGAAGAAGGCCATCTGCGCTGGGATTCGCTCGGCGAATTCCTCGCGCTGGCCGAATCGCTCGATCATTTCGGCACGGTGACGGGTAATGCGAAAGCGAAGGTTTTCGCGAAGACACTCGATCAAGCCAACGGCAAGTTCCTCGATAGCGATAAGTCGCCTTCGCGCAAAACCGGTGAACTCGACAACCGCGGCAGCCATTTCTACTTGGCGTTGTATTGGGCGCAAACACTGGCCGAGCAAAACGACGATGCCGAATTGAAAGCACGCTTTGCGCCTGTCGCAAAAACGCTCGCCGACAATGAAGCGAAAATTATTGCCGAGCTGAACGGCGCGCAAGGTAAGCCGGTCGATATCGGCGGTTACTACCATCCGAATCGCGAGCTGGTGTCGAAGGCAATGCGTCCAAGCGCAACGCTCAACGCGGCGCTTGCAGCGATCGCGTAAAATCGCGGCCGGTCAAAAAGCCCCTGTTTCAGGGGCTTTTTTATTTACGAGTTTCTTGTCGATCGATGAACGAAAATGCCCCAGCTGATTCTGTTCAATAAACCGTTTCGCGTGATGTCGCAGTTTTCCCCGAGCGGCGACAAACAAACGCTGGCGGACTTCATCGATCAACCGAATTTTTATCCGGCAGGAAGGCTCGACTACGATTCCGAAGGTTTATTGCTGCTGACGAACAATGGCGAATTGCAGCACCGCATAGCGCATCCACAACATCACCTGCCGAAAACCTATTGGGTACAAGTCGAGGGCGAACCGTCGGACGATGCAATCGCACGCCTTCGTAACGGCGTCGAATTGAACGATGGCCCCACCCTGCCCGCTGAGGTTCGATTGTTATCGGAGCCAACCCTATGGCCACGCAATCCGCCGATCCGTACACGCCTGGCGATTCCCACGCACTGGCTCGAAATCACGATCAGCGAAGGCCGTAACCGTCAGGTGCGGCGAATGACTGCCGCCGTCGGCTTGCCTACGTTGCGCTTGGTGCGCATCGCTATAGGCGACTGGCATATCGATCGGCTGCAACCCGGCGAATCACGGCTGATAAACGCCGAACTTCCGCCCACGAAAACGCGCGCTGCCGAACCTCGGCGCCGCCGCGTATAATCCCGCCCTTCGTAAAATCGGTTGCTCGCAATGAATTGGTATCCGCATGTCACTGTCGCGACAGTGGTTGAAGACGATGGGCGTTTTCTGCTGGTCGAAGAAGAAGCCGAGGGCCAACTGGTATTCAACCAACCCGCCGGACATCTCGAAAAAGACGAAACCCTGATTGAAGCGGCGCAGCGCGAAACGCTCGAAGAAACCGGCTGGACGGTGGAAATTCAAGGGCTGGTCGGCGTGGGCTTATACGAAGCGCCGAGCAACGGCATCACGTATTTCCGCACCTGCTTTTTCGGCAAAGCACTGAGTCACGACGCTGAACGCAAACTCGATACCGGCATCGCGCGCGCCGTGTGGTTGAGTTACGACGAAATCCTCCAGCTATCGGCGCGCATGCGCAGCCCGCTGGTCACCAAAGTGATCGAACAATATCGCGACGGCCATCGCTATCCGCTGACGTCGGTTTTCAGCTGACATGATTTTCCACTCTAACGATCTCACTGAGGCGCAATGAGCAAGCACGTGATTGTCGGCATGTCGGGCGGCGTCGATTCGTCGGTCGCGGCGCTGCTGTTACTCGAACAGGGGTATCGCGTCGAAGGCCTGTTCATGAAGAACTGGGACGAAGACGACGGCACCGAGTACTGCACCGCGCGCGCCGATCTCGCCGATGCGCAAGCCGTCTGCGATCGCATTGGAATCCATCTGCACACAGCGAATTTTGCCGCCGAGTATTGGGATCGCGTGTTCGAACATTTTCTTGCCGAATACAGCGCCGGCCGCACACCGAACCCGGACATCCTCTGCAACAAGGAAATCAAATTCAAAGCATTCCTCGACTACGCCATCGAACTCGGTGCCGATTTCATCGCCACCGGTCACTATGCGCGGGTACGACAAAACAACAGCCAAGGCGAACTGCTAAAAGGCCTTGATCCGAACAAAGATCAAAGTTATTTCCTGCACGCGGTCAACGGCGAACAATTCGCGAAAACGCTGTTCCCTGTCGGCGAGTTACCAAAAACGCGCGTACGCGAAATTGCGCGCGAGCAGGGTCTCGTCACGCACGACAAAAAGGATTCGACCGGCATCTGCTTTATCGGCGAACGCCGCTTCAAGGACTTCTTACAGCGCTATTTACCTGCGCAACCCGGCGCCATCGAGGATGTTGACGGTCGCGTGCTGGGTGAACACCACGGCTTGATGTACCACACGATCGGCCAGCGCCAGGGGCTGGGTATCGGCGGCATTCATGGCGGTGGTGATGAGCCGTGGTACGTCGTCGAGAAAGACCTCATGCGTAACGTTTTAATTGTCGCGCAAGGCACCGATCACCCAAGGCTTTATAAAAACGCGCTGCGACTGAGTCAGATCCATTGGATCAGCGGAGAAGCGCCGAAGCTGCCACTGCGCTGCCGCGCAAAAACGCGCTATCGCCAGCCCGATCAGGACTGCATCGTCAGCGTCAGCGAAGGCGATTACGTGGTGCATTTCGACCAGCCGCAACGCGCAATTACACCCGGCCAATCCGCTGTGCTGTATCTCGATGATGTATGCCTCGGCGGCGGCGTAATCGAACAAGCTTTGGAAAATTGATGGCAATGACAAAAATTCAAGATCAAACACTCGCGCTAGCGGGCGTATTGCAAGCCACGTATTTGGTGGACCGCATTGCGCGTACCGGACAAGCGGACAGCGCGGCGTTCAACAGTATTCTGCATAGCTTGTTTGTGTTTGAAAGCGACGCGCCGAGCGATGTCTACGGCGCGCCCGCCAATCTCCAACTCGGCTTGCGTGTACTACGCGATGTGCTGTCGGGCGTGCGGCGCGACGAATATCAAAACTGCATTCGCTACGCATTCGGTGCACTGCATTTGCAGCGTCAACTCGAACGCGCACCGACGATGCAGACCACCATTCGTAATCGGCTCCAGCATACCGAGAAAAAGCTTGAGCATTTCACCCAGGATATCAATGACATATCGGTGAGTCTTGCATCCATCTACCAAGATACGATCAGCCACTTTAAAT
>CBFHCK010000328.1:0-3280 GCA_965653955.1 uncultured Spongiibacteraceae bacterium | reverse complement strand
TGTTCTGGCGCTGGCAGCAGTCTGCGGTGGTTAACGTGGAGGCGCCTGTGTCCGCCGTCACGCCCACGTCTTCGAGCGTCACAGCGTCGGGCCAGGCAGCGCCGCCACAGGCCGAAAAAGCCCCTACGGTGAATGATGGTCCCAGCGCCGAATTTGCGCAGATTTCACCAGCGACAAATCCATCCGAAGAAATATCGACGGCTCCCTCGACCCAACCGATTCACGAAGTGGGGGAGTTGCCCGATGATGTTCGCAATAATCTCCCTGCGATGACGTTTTCGTTCCATGTGTATTCGACGAATCCTCAGCAGCGCACGATTATTATCAATAATCGGCGCATGCGTGAGGGCGAGGAAATCAGTGCGGGGGTGCAGCTACAGGAAATTACCGAGGACGGAGTAATCCTGGGCTATCAGCAGTATCGCGTTCATATCAGCGTGCTTTCCGGCTGGTAACGCGACATTTATTTTCTGGCGATTATTTTATTCTGCGGACGGGACCGAGGATTCTTTTCGCTTCGGCGCGATCTGCTCAAAATCGGGTAGCGGCTCGACTGATTGCTCGAGTTTACCGTTTTCATATTTCATCTGGCGCACGCGCATATCTTCGTAATTCTGATGGCTGACTTTGTTCGCCATGGCATCCGAATCCACGACGATGGGGTGAATAAATACCATCAGGTTTTGTTTGACCATTTTATTGCTGGTGGAGCGGAATAGGCCGCCGATCAATGGCATGTCGCCGAGCACGGGTACCTTGTTTTCCACATTCTGTAATTGATCCGATATCAAACCACCGAGCACCAGCGTTGCGTCGTCGTTGACCTGCACTTTGGTCGTGATGCTACGTTTGTTGGTGACTAGGTCGCTTGCATTTGCGAGTGCAGTATTTGCTGTTTCCGCTACTGATTGCACTTCCTGCGTAATATCGAGCGTCACCGATTTATTCGCATTGATTTGCGGCGTGATTTTTAGCGTGACGCCGATATCTTGTCGCTCGATCGTCGTGAAGGGGTTTTCGGTGGTCGACGCCGAGCCGGTGCTTTGACCGGTGATGATGGGAATATTCGACCCCACCATAATTTGCGCCTGCTGATTATCCAGCGTTAATACCGAAGGCGTGGAAAGAACGTTCGCTTTTGAATTCGCATTTAATGCGCGGATTGCGGCTTGCAAATCCCCGCCGGTGTAATAGCCAAGTGTGAGACCACGTCCTGGCCCGACGATATTACCTTCGCCATCCCGCGTCACCGCTTCGAGATTACCGAGTGTATTAACCGCCGCAATTCCATCGCTACCTTCCAGATTGGCGACATTCCCCGTCGCCCAGACCACGCCGAGATCATTGGTGATGTCGCTGCTGACTTCGACGATCAATGCTTCGACCAATACCTGCGCGCGCTGCACGTCTAGCCGCTTAATGATGTCTTGAATATTGTCGAGTAAATCGAGAGGCCCGCTGAGCACCATCGCATTATTGCTTTTGCTGGCTTCGATGCTGACGTTCGCGGCTGCAATGGTTTGATCTTTTGCATCTTTTTGCGCGCTATTCGTCATGCTTTTCAGGATGGGCAACAATTCTTCCGCTGTTAAATAATTTAGAAATACCACGCGCGATTTATTCGCTGCGCTGAGTGGTTGATCAAGCTGCAGAATTAACTGTTGCGCGCGCTGGCGACTGGCTGGGTCGCCTGCAAGCAGAACGCTGTTGGATCGTTCATCTGCCGCAATCGACAAACCGCTATTGTTCGCCACCGCATCGGATGAATTGCTTGTCGAGTTTTTGTTTAGACCGGAGAGTACCTGCGCCACATCCTTTGCGTTCGCATGCTGCAACTTCACGACATCAATTTCCAATGAACCGGAACGGTCCAGTCTTCTCACTAACTCAACCAATCGCTTCACGTTATCGCTCGAATCTGCAATCACTAGGCTATTGCCCGCATTGAGCGCAGCGACATAGCCAGTAGGAGAAATGAGGGGCTGAATTAATTGAGCGACATTTGCCGCCGGTACATTTTTTACGTCAACGACATGCACGATTTGGCCGGCGCTTGCTTCGAGGCTGTCGAAATCATCAATCAATGCGCGAGGAGAAATCTTTGCCAGTGCGCTGGGATAAATACGAATGACGCCATCGATATCCGAGCTGCTGAAGCCGTGGACTTCGAGCAATGCCAGAAATACTTGGTACGCCTGCGCAACCGTCATCGGGCGATCCGCAAATGCCGTAACCCGTCCCTGAACGCGCGGATCGATAACGATTTGGCGATGAGTTTGTTCAGCCATCCACTGAATAACAGCGCGTATATCCGCATCGCGCATATTGAAGGTAACAAGATCGGCGCTTTGCGCTGAGGCGTCTGCTGCGCTCGACGTGATGGCATTTTCAGCGCTTACGGCGCGAAGCATGAAGCAACTGCTAAACAAAATAACGATACAACAACGAGCCAATGTGAATCGCTGTCGATGCAGGTAAGCGGTTGCGTGCATGTGATAAGGTTTGTCGCTTATTGAAATAATTTGCATGGAAAATCGTATTGCGGCAAAAAGCTTAGCTGAAATGGTTGCGCATGCCTATGAAAGATATAAAGGGTGCCAAGTAGAATTTCAAAATCTAAACGGATAAGCTGCGAAGCTAATTCAATGATGAGTTTGCGATGCAGTACTGAGGGTTGGGCGTAGATTTAGCTTGACCTGATAATTTAACCGTCTTTACACTTGCCTGCCTTTTCGGCATGGACCGTCGAAGTAGGCGCGTGACCGTAGTAATAAAATTAAACGGGGAGGTCGACGCTGAACTTCGTGTTGTATTTACCCTAAAGCCTGACTCGCACGCTGTTGTGTGTCGCTGTAAGCCAGGTTCTTGGCTGATGCTTTGGCACCGGATGGCGCGAGACAAAACGAATAACAGAGCCAATCGCAACAGCGAGAGGGTGTCTTGTGGTCTCCCTCGGTTATAGCGAGGGCGTAGTAGCGGAAGATAACCGGTTCATGACTTATAAATCTCGTAAAACCGCAACCCAGCAATTAAGTGCACTTGGTTTCGTTGTTGCCCTTCATGTCGTCGGTGTTTACTTTGTTGCTTCCGGCCTTGCACGCGAAGCCGTAGAGCAAATCGTCGGGCCGATCGAAACCAAGATCATCGAGGAAGCCAAGCCGAAGCAGGAGGAACTCCCGCCGCCGCCGCCGAAGCTTCAGACCCCGCCGCCGTACGTGCCGCCGCCGGATCTCGATATCGCAATGGAGGCGCCGCCTCCTAGCACCAATACTACCGCCAT
>CBFHCK010000327.1:0-3291 GCA_965653955.1 uncultured Spongiibacteraceae bacterium | reverse complement strand
GTCTTTGCGGCCGGGTGCCGATTCAACGCCGCCGCTGACGTCTACGGCATAAGGACGTATCTGCTTGACCGCCGCCCCGACATTATCCGGAGTCAGACCACCCGCGAGGACAATGCGCGCACGCATAACTGCTGGAATCCGTTGCCAATCGAAGGTTTCGCCGGTACCGCCGGCAACGCCTGGACGATATGTATCGAGCAGCAATCCGCGTGCATCGGCAAATTGAAGCGCTTCGTTGAGCAGCTCGACATCGTCGCGCATACGCAGCGCTTTGATGTACGGTCGATCGAACTGCGCGCATGTTTCGGCGGTTTCGGCACCGTGAAACTGCAACAGATCGAGCGGTACCGTATTCAGCACCTCGCGAACTAACGCCGGCTCGGCATCGACAAACAAACCAACCGCAGTAACGAACGGCGGCAGGGCTTCGCAGATGTCGCGGGCGATAGCGATCGTTACGGCGCGAGGGCTTCCCGGATAGAACACCAACCCGATGGCGTCCGCGCCTGCGGCAGCTGCTACGAGCGCATCGTCGACGTTGGTAATGCCACAGATTTTGATGCGGGTGCGACGCAAGCGCATGTCTGCCGGGAGCAAAAAAGGAAGGCGAATCCTACCAGATCGGCCGCGCTGCTGTCTGCCATTGAGTCGCTGCCATTGGCTGATTTTCTCGGCGAATTCGCGACAGTTGGCCCGCTAGTTAAAGCAAGCCAGTGGCGATCAGCGGCTTCAAAAAAGCGGGGCCCGGTTCGGTTACCGGCAACCCGAAGTGATCTGGATAAATGACATCGGCGAGATACAGCCCTTGAGGCGGCGCCGTCGGCGCTGCCAACGTGCGATCGCGCGCGGCAAAAATGCGCTCGGTCCACCCCTCCGGCTGCCGGCCGCTACCCACCGCCATCAATGTGCCGACAATGTTGCGGACCATATGCAGCAAAAAAGCGTTGGCCTGGATATCGATAACCACAAAATCGTCAACCCGACTGACCTTCACGAAATGCACGTTGCGCATTGGCGTGTTCGATTGGCAACCGGCGCCACGGAACGATGAAAAATCGCGCTCGCCGAGCAGGCATTGCGCTTCGCGGTGCATCACCGCCGCATCGAGAACGTGCGGAAAGCCGGTGGTCAACGAACCGAAATGCGCTGAGCGTGTTGGGCGGTTCAGAATGACATAACGATAACGACGTGCGGTCGCGGAAAAGCGCGCATGAAAATCAGACACAACCGGAGCGGCCCATTTGATTGCCACACCAGACGGCAATAGCGTGTTGCCACCCTGCACCCAGGCTTTCGCCGGGCGCAGCGTTGGCGTATCGAAATGGATGATTTGATGGCTGGCATGAACGCCGGTGTCGGTACGCCCCGCGCAAATTGTCGTGATCGGCGCAGCGGCTATTTTACTGAGCGCTTCCTCGACCGCTTCCTGCACGGTGGGCAGTTGCAACTGACGCTGCGCCTGCCACCCGAAAAAACTGCTTCCCTGATATTCGACTGCCAGCGCCACGCGCCCGCCGGCGGCAAACTGCGCCGCGCCTGGTTGCGCCGACATGCTTACCCTATGCGGCTAAGCAGGTTCGACGCGTCTTGTTTCTGCGTATCGGTGCCTTCCTGCAGAACTTCGTCGAGGATATCGCGAGCGCCGTCGGTATCGCCCATGTCGATATAGGCGCGAGCGAGATCGAGCTTGGTCGCGATTTCGTCGGTGTCGGCGAGGAAATCGAAATCATCGCTGCTATCCAACGTCGGCGCCGATTCAGGTGTTGCCGTTTCAAACGCTGCGGGTGCCTCTACGGGAGCAGGAGCGGGTGCCTCAAAAGAAGCAGGTGCGTCGAACGTTGAGGCTTCGAGTGTGCTCTCGAACGTGGAAGCCGCGAAAGTATCCGCCTGCTGTGCCGGCGCTTCGTCAGGCAACTCCAGCTCACCGAATGAAGAATCGAAATCGAAATCGGTACGCTCGATATCTGGCAGCTCTTCGCCAGCACTACTCAGATCGAATTCGTCCGGCAACTCCAGATCGCCATCGAGCTCGGCGTCGAAACTGTCCGCGAGATCGTTGGTGGAAAGCTCGTTAGTGGAGAGATCAGTGGCAGAGAGGTCAGTGGGCGCGAAATCCGTCGAAAGGTCAGCGTCGAGATCGCGCTCCTCCGCCATCGGCGCTGGCGACAAATCGATGTCTTTCAGCGAATCCGCCATCACTTCGAGATCGCCGAGCTCACCTGTCGTTGCCATTTCGCTCAGCGCGCGATCGAGATCGTCGTCGCCGAGATCCAGCTCCAGCCCTTCATCGAAACTGTTATCGGTCGATGATTCAAATGTGCTTGCTTGAGCAATCGGCGCTGTCGGCGTTTCTGCCTCGAGCGTGCCGGTTTCGATGGCTGCAAAATCATCATCGAGATCCAAATCCAGATCGAGCTCAGCTTCCGCTTGAGCACTGCTCGGCGCAAAGTCTGGATCGTTCAGTGTCGTCGTAGCTTCGAAGTCGTCATCAAGGTCTAGATCGAGGTCCAGAGCGGATTCTTCGCTGCTTTCGAGCTGGGCAGCATGCTCGTCAGCGTCGTCTGGCTTCGTCATTTCCTGGTAAGCCCACCCACCGGCAGCTACAGCTGCGGTGGAAGTCGCTCCCATACTCCAGGAATTCGAAGCACCGGGAACGTCCGATAACCAATCCGAAACCCCATCAACCGACGACAACGTATCTTTGATTTTTGCAATGGCATCGCTGTCGCCGAGGCTTTGCAGGCCGATAAATTGCTGCCTAAACGCCTCGCGATCGCGCATCTCGATGTACACCTCGAGCAGCTTGACGCGTAAATCGCTGCGGTTCGGCTCCGCGTCGATTGCATTCGTGAGCAGATCGACCGCCTGCTGGTAACGACCATAGGCAATATAAATATCGGACTCGGCAATAGGATCACCGGTTTGCGGCTGCATCGACGGCGCCGAGACGGCATCGGCTGCCGGTGCCTCGGGCGCTTCGAAGTCGTGCTGAACTTCATTATTCGGCGTTATCGCATCGTCGCTGATTGATGCGTTATCGAGATCGGTATTGTGGAAGGGGAACGTGTTGTCATCGTCAAAGGTGAAATCGTTGGATTCTTCCGCCTCTTCGGCATCCCGACGACGCTTGGCAACGATAAAGCCGATGAGCGCAAGCAACAGCGCCCCCGCTGCCGCAGCGAGATACAGCGGTTGGGCCATGATCCGATCGAGCAAACTGGGTTCGGGAGCCGGTTTGGGCACAGCCTTGACCGCAGGTTGCGCTGCGGGTTTAGGCGCAGGTGCAGGTTG
>CBFHCK010000326.1:0-3302 GCA_965653955.1 uncultured Spongiibacteraceae bacterium | reverse complement strand
GCGACATAGGCAAGGCAGACGAGGACGACGAGGTTGACCGGCAGCATGACGCTAAGGGCCGCCGGATCCGGGCATATCCTCCGGATCGTCACCTGCGTCGCCGACACGGTGGGCGACGAACAGCGCGGCAAGGATGATGGCGGCCCAGACGGCAAATATATAGAGCACGATCAGCGGGACCTCGCCGGCGACGGCGGGGGTCGCGAATATCCGGATCAGCGGCGGCATCAACAGCAAGGCGGCGACAAAGGGCAGGATAGCAGCCGCATCGCGAAAGCCCTGCCGGTTGGATCGCCGGGCCATGCGGTCAGACCCCCGTCAACTGGCGCACCCGCTCGACGACTTCGGCGTTCGAGAAGGGTTTGGTGATGAAGGCCGTTGCGCCGATGTCCTCCGCAGCCTTGCGGTCGGCCGCCTGCCCCTTGGCGGTCAGCACGATCACCGGCAGGTTTTCAAGCCCCTTGTCGGCGCGCACCGTGCGCAGCACATCGAAGCCGCTGATTCCCGGCAGCATGAGATCAAGAATAAGAGCCGAATAGACCTGCCGGCGCAGCCGCTGAAGCGCCTCCGTTCCGTCAAGCGCAGTTTCGGTATCGAAATCGGCCTGCCGCAAAATAAAGCTCAGTGATTCCACTATGCTCGGCTCGTCCTCCACGATGAGCACACGCGTCTTCGTCAATGTCTGGCGACCTCCCCTTCGTCAGTGACTTTTAACCATCCTATACGGGTCAAGCCCGATCGGGAATACGCCTTTATGATGATGGTGCATCACGGAAAAAGCGCCGCCTCCTGACGATGGTTGCAGCGCTCGCGCGGGCAAAGGCGGCACGTCGTGCCCACCGGCACCATGGTCCTTGGATCGCTCCGGTCGATCCCGTCGCCATAGACGACGCGCCCGGCCTCGGAAGCCGGACAGGCGAGCATGATGGACAGAAGATGACGCGGAAAGGTAACCGACGGCGGGCTCTTCTCGATTGCCCTGGCAAAGAACAGAAAGGAATCGCCTGTAGGCAGAGCACCGAAGGACCGCACGGTGGCGCCGGGATTCTGGAAAGCCGCAGAGATCACCCATAAGGGACAGGCATTGCTATAGCGCGGCAGCGGCAGGGTGGGTTCGATACCTTCGCCATCGACGTATTTATCGATTTTGCCATCGGAGTCGCAGGTGATGTCCTACAAAATTCCACGTCGCTCGGGTGCGCGATCGAGATGATCAAGCGGCAAGACCGGAAACACCTGGTCGATAGCCCAAGCATCGGGCAGCGATTGAAATAATGAGAAATTGCAAAATAATTTCTCGGCGAGTAATTCGTTCAGCTCGTCGAGAATTTCGTTGTGTACGCCGGGGTTGTTGCCGAGAATTTCGCGCACCTTGTAACAGGTGGCGAAATAGATTTCCTCGATCCGCGCCCATTGCTCGATATTGATTTGTCCGAGCACGTACATGCTTTTGGCTTCGCTGAGATAATGCACCGCATCGTGATACGTTTCGAGCGCTGTGCGTTTCGAAATATTGCTGTAGCCATGCCACATGTCGCGCAGAATCGTCGGTTCGTCGTCCTGGGGTTCGGGCGGCGGCGTTGCACCGGGTGCCGGTTCGCTTTCGATGACATTGGTAATCAGCACGGCGTGATGAGCGGTTAGTGCGCGGCCCGATTCGGAAATGATATTCGGATGCGGAAGATCGCGTTCCGCGCAAATATCGGCGAGCGCGGCGACAACCTTATTCGCGTATTCCTGCATCGAATAATTCGCCGAGCAATACGAACGCGAACTGGTGCCTTCGTAATCGACACCGAGGCCACCGCCGACATCGATCCATTCGATTGGCACGCCGAGATCGTGCAGCTCGGAGTAATAGCGCGCGCATTCGCGCAGCGCGCGCTGAATATCGCGAATATTCGCGAGTTGCGAACCGAGGTGATAATGCACGAGTTGCAGCGACGACAATTGATCTTCCGCGCGCAGCGTTTTAATCATCGCGAGTGTCTGGCTTGCAGATAAACCGAATTTGGATTTTTCGCCGCCCGAGTTTTGCCATTTTCCGGCACCGACCGAAGCCAACCGCACGCGCACGCCGAGGCGCGGTTGTACACCCATCTTGCGCGCTTCGTTGAGTACGAGATTTAGCTCGGACGGTTTTTCGATCACGATAAAAACGCGATGACCCACCTGTTCGGCAATCAACGCGGTGCGAATGTATTCGCGATCTTTATAGCCATTGCAGACGATCACCGCGCCGGGTCTGGCAATCGCGAGCACCGCCATTAATTCGGGTTTGGAGCCGGCTTCGAGACCGAACCGTTCAGGACCGCCGGACTTCAATAATTGTTCGACGACATCACGCTGCTGATTCACTTTGATCGGATATACCGCGACATATTTACCGCGGTATTCCAGGCGTGCATTTGCTGTGGCGAAGGCTTTGCAGAGTCGATCGACACGGTCATGCAAAATATCGTTGAAACGCACCAGCAAGGGAGCGGGCATTCCGCGCGCTTCCATTTGTGCGACGAGTTCGCTAAGGCTGATACTGAAATCAGGTCGATCCGGATCCGGCTTGGCGATAATCGCTCCGCTGTCGTCGATGTCGAAATAGCCGGAGCTCCATTGCGCGATATTGTAGAGTTCGCGGCTGTCGTCGATCGTCCAGCTCATCTGTAACCTCGCGAATTTTCCATGCATTTGTATCCGCACTTTAACAATGTTTGGATATGGCGGCGATGCTTTATCTCGTTGACGTTGCGCCATTTAAGAGACGAACTTTTCCTGTTGAGCGTCAGTCCAATCGCGTTGAAGCTTTTCGTTTTTATAGATTGCTATTAGGTTGTTAAAGATTGTTACAAGCGCAGCACGGGTGTTAAATGCGCTCATATTGCTCACGTTGAGGATGATTCCATGATTAAAAATCTACTGGTCGCAGCGATGATCGGCATTTCGGTATTCACGCTTGGCGGTTGCGTGACTAGCAAGAAAGGGGATGTTTACTCGCGCGAAGATGCACGCACGCCGCAAGTCGTGCGAATGGGAACCGTCGAATCGCTGCGTCCGGTGCAGCTCGAAGGTACCAAAACCCCAATTGGAGCAGGCGCTGGCGCAGTGGTCGGCGGCATCGCTGGTAGCACTGTTGGCGGCGGCCGAGGCAGTGCAGTGGCAGCAGTGATCGGTGCCGTCGCGGGCGGGTTGCTTGGCGCGGCGACCGAAGAAGGTATGACACGCACGCAAGCGGTTGAAATTACGGTGAAGGAGGACAACGGTCCAACGCGCGCGTATGTGCAGGAAATCAGCGAAGGCGAGGTATT
>CBFHCK010000325.1:0-3303 GCA_965653955.1 uncultured Spongiibacteraceae bacterium | reverse complement strand
GATGCAGCGTTCGTCGGCTACGCCAAGCCTATACGCGATGCAAACAAGCCCATCGGCGAAACAAAATTGAATGGAGAATTTATGAACGAACACATTGTCGCCGTCACCATGGCCAATGCGAAGGAAAAACTGATCGACGAATCGTTTCAGCGTCCGGTGCTGATCGACTTCTGGGCCGATTGGTGCGCGCCCTGCAAAACGCTGATGCCGTTACTCGAAAAAATAGCGAATGAATACGCGGGTCAATTCCTGCTGGCGAAAGTTAATTGCGATGAAGAACCGCACATTGCGCAGCAATTCGGCGTACGCAATTTACCGACGGTCGCGCTGATGAAAGACGGTCAGCCGGTCGATGGTTTCACCGGCGCGCAAACTGAAACAATGATTCGCCAGATGCTCGAAAAATATCTGCCGAAACCGTGGGACGTCGCACTGGATAACGCACGAGCAGCGATCGCCGCTGGCGATCACGGCAGCGCGTTGACGCTGTTGCGCAATGCCTACGAAGAATCGCGCAAGCGCGCCGATATTGGGCTTGAGCTCGCCGCGGTATTGATCGCGATGAAGCGCTTCGACGAAGCGAGCGCACAACTCGATTTGATCAAGCTGGTCGATCGCGATCAGCGCTATCAGCAGTTGCTCGCGCAAATCGAATTGCAGCGCGAAGCGGCAAAAACCCCCGAGATTCGTTCGCTCGAAGCGCAGCGCGCAAACAATCCGACCGATCTGGAGACTGCGTATTTGTTAGCGGTGCAATACAGCCAGAACCAGCAGCATCGCGAAGCGCTGGATTTGCTGATCGACATATTGCGCACCGATAAACAATTTCGCGATGGCGGCGCGAAAAAAACGCTGCTGGATATTATCGCGATGCTCGGCAATACCGACCCACTGGCGAAGGAATATCAGCGCAAATTGTTTTCGCTGATGTATTGATCTGTTCGCGGCTCACCGTTTCAACAAAAGAATTTCGACTGAAAGGAACAACGATGAAATCGTTCAACAGAAAAATTATCGCAACGATATGTTTATCGGCACTGGCCGGTGTCGCCGAGGCGCAACGCAATGAAAGCCCGAATCAATGGTATGCGGAAGGCGCGGGCGAATTGCAGCGCACATTGCAGATGAAGCCGAATATGAATCGCGCGAAAAATGTCATTTTGTTCGTCGGCGATGGTATGGGTATTTCGACCGTGACCGCAGCGCGTATTTTCGACGGTCAGCAGCGCGACGAGAGCGGTGAAGAAAACGTGCTGTCGTTCGAAGAATTTCCGTACATGGCGTTGGCAAAAACTTACAACACCAATCAACAGGTTGCCGATTCCGCCGGTACGATGACGGCGATTATGTCCGGCGTTAAGACCAAAGCTGCGCTCATCGGCCTGAACCAAAATGCCCAGGTCGGCAATTGTCGCAGCGCGCAGGGCACTGCGGTGCAGAGCTTCCTCGAGCAGATGGCGAAGGCGGGAATGAGCACCGGCGTCGTTACAACGACACGCGTTACTCATGCCACGCCAGCGGCGACTTATGCGCACGCGCCTGATCGCGATTGGGAGAGCGATCACGACATGTCCGACGATGCGCGCAAACAAGGTTGCAAAGATATCGCGCGGCAATTACTGGATTTTCCGCTGGGCGGCGGTATCGATGTCGTGCTCGGCGGTGGACGTTCGAAATTCCTGCCGAATACGGTGACCGATCCGGAAAATAATGCCGTAAAAGGCGAGCGCGAGGACAAACGCGACCTTACCGCCGAGTGGACCAAAAAATATAAAAATGCGGCGTATGTCTGGAACGAAAAACAATTCGCCGCGATTGATCCAAAAAAAGTCGATCATTTGCTCGGTTTGTTTAATCGCGCCGATATGGCGTTCGAATCGGAGCGCAAAAACGATAGCGGCGGCGAACCGTCACTCACCGAAATGACAAAAAAAGCCATCGCGGTATTGAATAAAAATCCGCAAGGCTTTTTCCTGATGGTCGAAGGTGGCCGCATCGATCATGGTCATCATATGGGCAGCGCCTATCGTGCGCTCACGGAAACGCGCGAATTCGCGAATGCGGTACGCGCCGCAATGCAAGCGACGGACAGCAACGAAACGCTGATCATCGTCACGGCGGATCACAGTCACACACTAACGATTTCCGGCGAGCCGAAGCGCGGCAACCCGATTCTGGGTAAGGTGATGACAAACGGCGAAGGCGGAAAAGCGGATGCGATGGCCAAAGCGCTCGATGAGCGCCCTTATACGACGTTGTCGTATGCCAATGGCCCGGGTGCGCTCGCTGTGCGCGATGCGGCTAATGAAGATCGTCCCCGCCGCGATTTGTCGGAGGTAGACACTGCCAAGCCGGAATACTTGCAGCAGGCGTTGATTCCTCTGTCGCATGAAATGCACGGCGGCGAAGATGTACCTATTTATGCGGTGGGTCCGTGGGCGCAATTATTTCAGCGCACGGTTGAGCAAAACTATATCTATCACGTGATGCGTTATGCTGCACTGGAGCAGCCGAAAGCTGCGGCACCGCGCAGCAAGAAAACGCAGCCAAAAAAATCGCAGCAGTAACGGCGGGGACATCATGAACGAACAGCATTTACGCGAACAACTACAACGCTTGTCGGTTGAGCTGGAAACATTAACGGTAAACGATGAAAAGCGGCAGGCCGTTTCCGCGCTGATCGCCGATATCGAATTGCAATTGAACGAAGGTGTGGCGGACGACTCACTGGTCGATCAGGTGGAGGCTGCGATATCGAGTTTTGAGGCCGAGCATTCGCAGGTTGCCGGTATTCTTAATTCGATTCTCGTCTCACTGGGCAATATTGGGGTTTAAGCTAATTTTCTAGCGTTTTCATGCTTGACTCATAAAGATCGCATCTTTATAGTACGCGCCCTACGCGCTTGTAGCTCAGTTGGATAGAGTATCTGGCTACGAACTAGAGGGTCGGGGGTTCGAATCCCTCCAAGCGCACCAATAGATAAAAAAGGCCACCATTAGGTGGCCTTTTTTATTTTACGGTTCGTCTCATTTTTAACCTGTTACAGCTTCTTATTCAGTGCCGCCAAGATTTCTGGGTCGCGCTGATAAATATCCGGCTTGAATGCGACGTGCTCGCCATTAAACGTGTCGATCGTCCAGTAAGTAATGACGATGGGGACTGGTTTGGCGAGATCGACATTGCGGGTTTCGCCCTTCGCGATCATGGCGTCGATCGCTGCGCGGTTCCATTTATTACTATCGTTCATCAGCAGTTCGACCATCTCGCGCGGACGTTCAACGCGAATGCAGCCCGAGCTGAAC
>CBFHCK010000324.1:0-3305 GCA_965653955.1 uncultured Spongiibacteraceae bacterium | reverse complement strand
GGCCAGCCCCATAATCGATGTCGGCCCCGCCAAAATCGATTTCGCCAATGCATCGACCTGCGGCAGGCAATGCTGCATGAAGAATCGCGCGGTGTGAACTTTGGCGCGATAAAAGTCAGCGTCGGCACCGTCGGTGTTTTGCAGCGCGATCTGCGCGGCGCGTGCCCATAAGTACGCATACATGGTATGGCCGAACAGGTGCAGATATTCGACCGCCGCCGCGCCGACAGCGTTTGAGTCCTGCTGCGCCTGCTCGATGATTTTGAACGTAGTCGTTTCAAGCGTTTGCACGGCAGCCTGCAATGGCGCGATGAATTCAGCCATGTCAGGGGTGCTCGCCTGTTCACAGAACTCGGTGATTTCAGCGCGAATGTTCATCAGATCGCGGCCGCCATTGGCGAGCACGCGGCGACCGATGAAATCCATCGCCTGAATGCCATTGGTACCTTCGTAAATTTGCGCAATGCGCGCATCGCGCACCAATTGCTCCATGCCCCATTCGCGCACGTAACCGTGGCCGCCGAATACCTGCTGACCCAACACGCAGGTTTCAAAACCCTTATCGGTAAGGAAGGCCTTAACCACCGGTGTCAGCAACGCAACACGGCTTTCCGCACGCTGCTGCGCTTCGCCATCGCCGAATTTCGCGGTATCGAGCTGCATGCCGACGTACGCGGCGAAGGCGCGACCGCCTTCGGTGTAGGCTTTCTGCATCAGCAGCATGCGGCGTACGTCCGGGTGAACGATGATCGGATCGGCCGCATTTTTGCTGCCGGGTGCGCGCCCCTGCAGCCGCTCGCGCGCATATTTCAATGCCCCCTGCCACGCGCGCTCGCCACAGCCAAGCCCTTGCAGACCGACGCCGAGGCGCTCGTAATTCATCATCGTGAACATATACGCGAGGCCCTGATGCGGCTCGCCGATCAGATACCCCTCGGCGCCGTCGAAATTCATCACGCATGTTGGCGACGCATGAATACCCATCTTGTGCTCGACCGACCCGCAACGCACCGCGTTGCGCGCGCCGAGCGTGCCGTTCTCGTCGTGCAGAAATTTCGGCACGATGAACAGTGAAATGCCTTTGGTGCCGGGGGGCGCGTCGGGCAATTTTGCGAGCACCAGATAGATGAGGTTGTCGGTCAGATCCTGCTCGCCGCCGGTGATGAAAATTTTGGTGCCGGTCAGCGCATAACTGCCGCCCGCCTTCGATTCAATCCTATCCACCTGCGGTTCGGCGCGAGTGCGGATGATGCCGAGATCGGAGCCGGCATGCGACTCGGTCAGGCACATCACGCCCGCCCACTCGCCGCTGTAAAGACGTGGCAGATACATCTGCTTTTGCTGCTCGCTGGCGTGCGCGTGGATCGCTAATGTCGAACCGACGGAAAGACCGGGGAATAGTGCAAAAGACACGTTGGCCGAGCTAATCATCTCCTCGCACATCAGGCTCAACAGCTTCGGCATGCCCTGCCCACCATACTCGGGATCGCCGGCCAACCCCATCCAGCCGCCTTCGGCGTAGGTACGAAACGCCTCCTTGAATCCCTTCGGAGTGGTCACCACCCCGTCGTGGTAGTGAATGCCTTCTTCATCCGCACTCAGGTTGAGTGGCGCAAGAACTTCCGAGGCGATCTTCGCCGACTCTTCGAGTACCGCATCGGCGAGTTCGCGCGTCACTTCGGCGGTGCGCGGGTAGCGCGCCCATAGTGCCTCGGCGTCGAACATCTCGAACAGAACGAAACGCATATCGCGCAACGGGGCGGCGTAATCCGGCATCGCAAACTCCTTACCTCAGGTTTGATAATCGCGCGAAAGATCGGCGCACTGAACAGGATTGAAACGGCTTAAGGATACGCGCTAGCGAAACGTCGATGCCACCGGTGTAAATCAGGTTTCCTGATCGAGCAGCAAACCGGGGGAGAGACGTTGCTGGGTAACTTGCTGGAATTGATCGAGGGCTTTAGCGGCGGTAGTCGCAGGTTGGCTCGCACTGTCCACGCTCATCGCTACCGGTCGCAGGGTGGCGCTCAGCGGAATGGTGTCGAGCAAATCGGCTACCGGGGTTTCCGATGAGTCGGCCGACTGCTGTTCGGGCTGGTCGCCATCGGCACTGTTATTTGAATCGGGATCGCCTTCTCCATCGATCGCACCCACGCGTTGACCGAGCCGCTCGCGCAAACGATCCGACTCGCCTGTCTCTTCGACTGGCGGCAGGGTCTGGTCCTTGCTGTCGGAAGATTCGAGCCCGACTGCCGGCTTGCTATGCGGACTAAACGGGGAAACGGGTTGAAAAGGCTGCGCCGCGCCGATGCCTGAGCTGTTCATCGCGCGGCCATGTGAATCAGGCTCTGATATCGATCAGAGTGCCCATCATTTCATCGGCGGATTTGATCACGGCGGCAGAGGCCTTGACCTGTTGTTCGCTGATTTTCAGATCGACAATCGGGGTAAGCAGATCGCCGTTTTGATCGGTCGTGCCGGCGCGGGCAATGTCGCCGGCCGCTTGATTGGCGCGACTGATGCCGGCTTGCACACCTTGGACGCCGGCGGAAAGTACCGAATTAACGCTCATATCGACCTCGAAAAAACTTAACGCTGTGCACAATTTAAGCAGCCGCATCGCATAAATGCCATAACCGCTCGTCAGCTTTATATCTTTTGCGCGATCAACGGCATGCAGTTGAGATAAACGGCCGCATTTTCAGGCGTGGCTGCGTCGAGATACGGCACTTCACCGAGGCATGGCGCGCGCAGGAATTGCTTGAGCGTCGCGACGTTTTCGTCGTAGCAGCTCATCGTCGGCCCACATTGATTGGCCACCCACCCTGCCAAATGGCGGCCATCGCGAACGATGGCCTCAGCGGTGAGCAATGCGTGATTAATACAGCCGAGCCGCATTCCCACCACCATGATCACCGGCACGCCCAACTCCGCCGGTAGCCGCGATAGCAACTCGCGTTCACTGAGTGGTACGCGCCAGCCACCGGCGCCTTCGATCAGCGTCAAATCCGCGCGCTGCAACAACACGCCGCGACAAATTCCGGCCAGACGCGAGGCGCTCAATTTAACGCCCGCCTGCTGTGCGGCGATATGCGGCGCGATTGCCGGCTCGAATGCGATCGGATTGATTTGTTCGTAAGGCAGTTGCAACGACATCGTGCGCTGCAACAACAACGCATCGGCGTTGCGCAAACCCTCGGGCGTACGCTCGCAACCGGCCGCAACCGGCTTGATCGCTGCGGTGCTGAATCCTTTCGCATTCGCCGCGGCAAGCAGGCCGGCGGCAATCACTGTTTTACCGACAT
>CBFHCK010000323.1:0-3306 GCA_965653955.1 uncultured Spongiibacteraceae bacterium | reverse complement strand
ATACAGAAGCGGTGAGATAATTTTTTTTCCATAAGTTCACTAAAAAATTCAAATTTTCTCGAAGATAATTAGGTATAAAAATTTATGTTGAATAGATCACATATGTGGACATTACCTATAACGCATTTTCCAGTCGCCTTCCACACTATGGATGAGCTGTCGGGCACGCCCCGGAGAAGACGCGGAGGAAAGGGATTCGTCCATTTTTATTCACTGTTACATGCGAGAATTTAATATGTACAAATCGATTACCTTCGGAATTTTGGCAAGTCTGGCAACGGCTTTCAGCATGCAGGCATCCGCAGACCTGGTACTCAACGGCGTAACCTACGTGCGTTACTCCGGCACTGGCACCAAATGTCCGGACGGCAGCACTGTATTGCGCTACAACAGATCGTCTTGGTGTAAAGCGTACAAAGCAAAAGTCGGTTGGACTATTCCGACGACTCGCGCAAATGGTAAAGCATTGCCGATAAGCGAGTTGAAGGGCTATCAGGTTTATTGGACCCGCGAGAGTGATAAAAGTACCGGTACCATTAACGTGAACAAGTCGACCGCTATCTCCACCGTAATGAACACAGCTGTCCCCGGTACATATTACTTTGCTATTTCCGCAATCGATACCGCAGGTTTGAAAAGCACGTTATCTCCCGTAGTGACTGCACGCTTAGGAAGATAATTAACAGTTTGGTAGTCCGGCGCGTAGATGCTTTAGCATTTACGCGTCAATGTTTAAGTCCTTCCTAAATAATTACTCAGCAATCCGAATTCACTCGTCATCTCGCCCGGTGCGCCGTGTAATGTTCGCAGTGAACTTCAAGCTCGGTAGCAATACTTCATCGTCAAGACTGAGCTGATATTTTGTCGGCATCCGATCCAGTCAGTTACAACAGCTTGTTGCTATATCCGAGTTCGACGAAAAATAGTGGCGGATTGCGCGGGATAGCCGTTCCACGACCACTGTCGAATCAGAAGTATCAAAGCGCGCGCGACGATTTAAATTCGGTTGTGATATGCCGTTTGCCGACTATGCATGGTGGTGCAGCGTGAGAAAATCGCTCTAAATCCGTATAATCGCCGACCTCTCAGCGCTCACGATAGGATCACCATGACCGTACGCACTCGCATTGCGCCATCACCCACCGGCGATCCACATGTCGGCACCGCGTATATCGCGCTGTTCAATCTGTGTTTCGCACGCAGTCACGGCGGTCAGTTTATTTTGCGGATCGAGGATACCGATCGCGTGCGTTCTACTCCCGAATCCGAGAAGGCGATTCTGGATTCGCTGCGCTGGCTTGGTCTCGATTGGGACGAGGGCCCGGATATCGGCGGCCCCCATGGTCCGTATCGTCAAAGCGAGCGCGGCGATATTTATCGTGAACATTGCGATCAATTACTCGATAAAGGACATGCATTTCGCTGTTTTTGTAGCAGCGAGCGTCTCGATAAATTGCGCGCCGAGCAAATGGCTAATCAGCAACCGGTTGGTTACGACGGTCATTGCTTGCATTTGACGCAAGAGCAAATTGCCACACGACTCGAAGCCAACGATTCGCACGTGATCCGCATGAAGGTGCCGCGCGAAGGTACATGCACGGTTAATGATTTATTGCGCGGTCCCATCGAAATCGAATGGGTGCAGGTCGATATGCAGGTGTTGTTGAAGGCGGATGGAATGCCGACCTATCACCTCGCGAATGTGGTCGACGATCATCTGATGGAGATCACGCACGTTATTCGTGGCGAGGAGTGGATCAGTTCCGCGCCGAAACACAAATTGTTGTACGAGTATTTCGGTTGGCAGATGCCGCAGCTATGTCATTTGCCGCTGTTGCGCAATCCGGATAAGAGCAAACTCAGCAAACGTAAAAATCCCACCAGTATTATGTATTACCAGCGGATGGGTTTTTTGCCGGAAGCATTGTTGAACTATCTCGGTCGTATGGGTTGGTCGATGCCCGATGAACGCGAAAAATTTACGCTCGAAGAGATGCAGCAGGAGTTCGATATTCAGCGAGTGAGTCTCGGTGGTCCAATTTTCGATCTGGAAAAACTGCGCTGGTTGAATGGCGCCTGGATTCGCGAAAATTTATCGCCGGAACAGCTTGCCGATCGCCTGCATGCGTGGGCATTCAATCGTGAAAATCTTCTGAAAATTTTACCGCTCGCACAAACACGCATCGAAACGTTGAGCGATTTCGCGCCGCTCGCCAGCTTTTTTGTTTCTGGCGCATTGCCCATCCAGGAATCGGATTTCTTCGACAAGGATAGCGATAAAGATGCCATCGCGAAGATTCTGCAATTCGTTCTATGGCGATTGGAAGCATTAAGTGACTGGCAGCGCGACCGCATTTTCGACGAGGTGAGTAAAATCGCGAGCGGTCTGAATTTGAAAATCAAGGCGTGCATGGGGCCGCTATTCGTCGCAATTTCGGGAAGCCGTAGTTCTGTCTCGGTAATCGACGCAATGGCGATCATCGGTCCGGATATGACGCGCGCTCGGCTACGTCATGCCGTAGATGTGCTGGGGGGCATCAGCAAGAAGCGCACGAAAGAGCTGGAGAAGGAATACGCCGAGTTGTCGCGCGCGACACTGGTAAATGAAGGCGTCGTGTAGAGTTGTTGACACTCGGAGGGGTGCTCTTTATGATGCGCACCTCCGCGAATTCGGGGCTATAGCTCAGCTGGGAGAGCGCTACAATGGCATTGTAGAGGTCAGCGGTTCGATCCCGCTAGGCTCCACCATTTGAGCGAAGTTACTGAAATTGGCCGCGCAGATTTCACGGCCGCATTATTGAACCGCCCGCTGGCTGACGAGGTTTCGTCCGCCGGCGTTTTTCGGCTTTTGGAGTTCGCGGACGAATGTTCGACACGCTTTCAGACCGGCTGACAGGGGTCTTCGACCGCCTGCGCGGGCGCGGCGCGCTGAACGAGGCCGACGTGCGCGAGGCGATGCGCGAGGTGCGCATCGCGCTGCTCGAAGCCGACGTGGCGCTCCCTGTGGCGCGCAAGTTCATCGACGCGGTGACCGAGAAGGCCGTGGGCCAGAGCGTGCTGCGTTCGGTCACGCCGGGCCAGCAGGTCGTCAAGATCGTCAACGACGAGCTTGTGGCGATGCTCGGCGGCGAGGAGGCCGCGCCGCTCACGCTCGAGGCCAAGCCGCCGGTGGTGATCATGATGGTCGGCCTGCAGGGCTCGGGCAAGACCACGACTACCGCCAAGCTCGGCAAGCTGATCCGCGAGAAGCACGGCCGCAAGGCGATGATGGCCTCGCTCGACGTCAACCGTCCGGCCGCGCAGGAA
>CBFHCK010000322.1:0-3321 GCA_965653955.1 uncultured Spongiibacteraceae bacterium | reverse complement strand
CCGACGATCTTGAAGCCTTCGTTGAGCGCACCAAAAAGGCGGGCGGTAAAGTCGTCGAAGAAATTCAAAGCCAGCCCGAACACGGTGTAAAAGTCGCATTTGTGACCGACATCGAAGGGCATTTGATCGAAGTGGTCGAACTGCTTAATCAATAATTACCGCCTCAATTCTCGCACTCGATTGCCGAGTGCGAGAACGTCTTACTCAAGCGTTTTACTCTTCCAGCAGACTACGTAGCATCCATGCAGTTTTTTCGTGGACGTCCAATCGTTGCGTCAGCAAATCCGCTGTTGGCTGATCATTGGCTTTATCGACCAGCTCGAATAACTTACGCCCGGTACGCGCCGTAGCCTCTTGCGCCGACACTAAATATCGCACCATATCGAGCGCTTTCGGCGTGCCTTCTACCTCTTTGATCGATGCAAGCTTAACGAATTCCTTATAGGTGCCGGGGGCGGGAAACCCCAACGCGCGGATACGCTCTGCGATCAAATCGAGCGCAGTCCACTGTTCTGTGTATTGCTGCATGAACATTAAATGCAGCGTGTTGAACATCGGCCCCTTTACGTTCCAGTGGAAATTATGCGTCATCAAATACAGCGTGTAGCTGTCGGCGAGCAGGCGCGATAAACCGCCGGCGATTTGTTCGCGCAATTCCGCCGAGATACCGATATCGATCGCGACGCTACCGGTACCTTCCTGATTCGTATCTTTTTTCTTTTTGGCTTTCATGGTTGCCTCCGCCGTTAATAAATTCAATCTACGAAATAAATCCAATCTATGAGAACAGCTTTTCAACGCGCTTAATGAGAAGTTCAAAGATACCGCTTTTGGCAGCGCTCGCAAAAAAAACTTTGCCGCGAGCCGCGTCCGAGCTTGGCCTTAATAAATGGAATATCGCAGCGCGGACATATCGATTGGCGATGAGCGAGCCAATGCTGGCGCAACACGAAGGCTTTTTTCCATGCGAGAAATTCGAACGCATAGACAGGAACCTGCTTTACCAACTCGCGCAATTTTGCGGCTGGCAACGCGCCGATTTTCGACAGTGGATGTACACGAATCCGGAACAGCACTTCGTTTTTAAAAATATTGCCGGCACCCGCGAAAATGGTTTGATCGAGTATCACATCGCACGCGAGCGCCTCTGGAATTGCGCGTAATTTTTTCAGCGCCTGCTTCGGATTCCATTGATCCGACATAACATCCACGCTCCAGTCGTAACGCGCATCCAGCGGTTCGTCGATATATTGCACCGAGCAGCTGTAAAAATTTAATTCGCCATTATCGAATCCGAGACTCAATCGTGGCGCAGCATCTTTACGTTCGTTGACGCGGTAACTGCCGAATAATAGCAAGTGAATACGTACCGAAAACGTCGGCAGTTCAATCAGAAAATGCTTTCCCCAGCTGCGCAAGGCAACGATGGGTTGATCGTGCAGCCGCGTTAAATCGATTTTGCTATTACCTGCAACGCGACGAATGCGCTGACCGACGAACTGTTCCGCTTCTTCGCGCAAAATGACAATGCTCGGACCTTCAGGCATAACGACTTTCCCTGGCGAAATTTCTTCATCGACAGCGAAAAGTAGGCGGGAGTTCGGGGCCGTTCGATTTCGAATTTTCTCGCGCTTAATTTGCGAGCTGCCGATTTGCAGTATCGAACAGGGAATGAATCGATAACGACGCGGTCATTAGCAATAGGGATTAATCGAGAGGAGAGATCGAAATGGCGAACGAACGTATCCAAACGGGCGATTACAGTGGCAACGCCGCTGGCCGTGCCGGCAATGACAATGTGCGCGAACTCGATTTCGACGACGATGCACGCATACCTCCGCGCACTGGCGATCCCGCGACCGACGATGAGCGCGCAGTGCTTTCCCGCGAACGCGAACAGGCGGGCGGTTTGAGCGGCGGCGAAGTTCCCGATCGCGGCAGCCGAATTACCGACGACGACTTAAGCCCTGAAACACTGCTCGGCGAAGAAGAGGATTACGAAATTTATGCCGAGCAACGACCCGCCGATAAAAGCTTAAGCATCGTGGATGCAGCCGACATCGGCGGTGGTAACGGTAAGGATGAGGCCGAGCTGGCGCAAGAAGAGCACCCGACCCGGCATTGAAAACACGTCCTTATTTCTTGGTTACCGGCTCAACCGCGAGCGCTAATGCCTGCAGGAATGTTGCCTCCACCTGATCGCCGAGAGCGATCAATTTAAATTGTTGCGGATCGCGCACACGCAATTCGACGACGCGTTGCGGTCCGCGCAATACCACCACTTGGCGCGTAGGATCGAGGCCAACCACGTCGGCAACAATAACCACCTGCCGGCCCATTTGGCCTTGTGGCCGCTCGCCCGGCTTGGCATGCGCGCTTCCGCCCTGTTCGGTGCGCTGCACCACCAGACCTCCGCCTTTTTTCAACTCCAGCGTCAGCGCTTCGACAAATTCCATATTGACCTGATCGCCGACTTTCAATTGCGCAAAGTTTTGCACTTCCGGACCCGCCACGACGTCAACGACGTTGCCGAGCGGTCCCTTTAATTTCACGTTGCGCGTCTTCGCATCGATGTCAGTAATCGTGGCAAAAGTCCGCACGCTTTCGGCGACACTGACTTTTCCCGGCTGGATTTCGGTGGCGATCGTCCCGACATCCGCGCTGACGATACCGGCAGCGGCAAACGCAAGCAGCAGCACTCCCAATGAATAACGCATGATTCTCTCCCGAACAGAAATAAGCGAATTCCGCCGCCCGATGACAACGGTGCGTCATGGTGGCGGGATTGGGCAGCCTTCGTCGATAGTGCTTTCGGCGTATATCGGATCGGAATTTCAGGGAGAAGAATGACGGAAGACGAGGGCGGCCGCGTTAAAATTCCGGCTAGCGGAGTTCATTGCGTTGAGCGAGATACGATTTTTATGTCGAAGGAACAGCAACCCAACAATCCATTACACGGCGTCACGCTGGAAGCCGTAGTCACCAAGCTCGTGGATCATTACGGCTGGAGCGAGTTAGCCGACCGAATAAATATAAATTGCTTCAAGAAGGATCCTTCCGTGAAATCCAGCTTAAGTTTTTTACGGAAAACGCCGTGGGCTAGAGAGCAAGTGGAGCGTTTGTATGTCGCTACGAAGTTTAAAGATCTGTGAAAGTATTCTCGCCATTCGCGCTTTAGGTTAAAGCGAGTTTTTCAAATCTTTCGTCGCTAAATGAACACGTCGAGTTGCGCAGCCAAAAAAAACGACCGTAAGGCCGTTTCATTTTGGTTCGAGATTTCATTTCACGAATTTGAGACGAAATTTCAATGAAGGTGAGAAT
>CBFHCK010000321.1:0-3321 GCA_965653955.1 uncultured Spongiibacteraceae bacterium | reverse complement strand
CGCGAATGCCCGCTCGGCCATTTAAAATGCCTGAACGAATTAAAACCGGAGCGTGTCATCGCAGCAGTCGATGAACTGATCGCACCGAATCACAACAATTTATCCGCGCTGGAGCTGCGTTAGTGCGCATACTGGTCGTTAAAACTTCTTCGCTCGGCGACATCGTTCACACTCTTCCCGCACTAACCGATGCTATGCGGGCGTTGCCAACCATCAAATTCGATTGGGTCGCAGAAGAAGCATTTGCCGAAGTACCGAGCTGGCATCCGGCGGTGGCGGAAGTTATTCCGGTCGCGATTCGCCGCTGGCGCAAATCGCTTCTAACGACTGCACTCAGCGGCGAATGGCGGCGCTTCAAAGAACATGTACGCGAGCAGCATTACGATCTCGTGATCGATGCGCAGGGCTTGTTGAAAAGCGCCTGGGTGGCGCGACAAGTACCAGCACCGATCTGCGGGCTCGATAAAAACTCCGCGCGCGAACCGCTCGCATCGCGCTTTTATCAGCAACAAATTGCAGTGCCGTGGGATTTGCACGCCGTCGAACGCGTGCGGCGTTTATTTGCCGAATCGCTCGATTATCCATTGCCGATGTCTACCGGCGATTATGGGCTCGATAAGAATCAATTCGTCGATATCATTCCGCGTGAACGGCGTGTGCTATTTCTGCACGGCACCACACGCGCAGAAAAGCATTGGCCCGAAACCTATTGGCAACAATTGTGCGAACACGTCAGCGCGGCGGGTTATCGCGTGATGTTGCCGTGGGGTAACGATATCGAACGTGCGCGCGCTGAACGCATCGCCGCCGTCGCCGACAATACCGAAGTGCTGCCGCGTTTACGCTTGAACGGCTTGGCTTCGGTGATTGCGACCAGTACCGCAGTCGTTGCCGTCGATACCGGTCTTGCGCATTTAACCGCTGCATTCGATGTGCCCGCAATCGCGCTGTATGGTCCGACCGATCCTGCGCGCGTGGGCACCTATGGCAAACATCAAATTCATCTCAGCGCTCGCGATTTTCCATCTCAGAGCGCGATTGAGCCTGCTGCGATGGCGTCGTTGACACCGTCGATCGTCTGGCAGGCTTTGCAGCCGTTATTGAATCCGCGATGAAATATTTTTTATTACTCGCCGGCTTACTCATGGCAATGCCAAGCTCTGCGATCGACAAAGCCGATTTCGTACTGGTAAAGAAATCCGAGCGCACGTTGTATTTGCTGCGGGAAGGGCAGACCATTAAGCAATACCGCATCATGCTAGGCCCGCGTGCTAAAGGCCCAAAATTGATGGAGGGCGACGAGCGCACGCCCGAAGGAAATTACACGCTCGACCGCAAAAACTCGAATAGCGCTTTTTATAAATCGATTCGTGTCTCATACCCGAATTTCAATGATATTGCGCGTGCGGAAAAATTTAACGTTGAACCGGGCCATAGCATCATGATTCACGGCATGAAAAATAGCTGGACCGAAAAACAACAGAGGCAGGCACTGAAATTCAACTGGACCGACGGTTGTATCGCAGTAAAAAATAGCGACATGGATGAAATCTGGGAAGCAGTCGATGTCGGCACACCCATCGAAATTAGACCATGAGATAATTCCGTGAAACTTGCGTTCGCGTTGTTCCATTACTTTCCGTACGGTGGCCTTGAGCGCGACATGCTCGCAGTGGCACGCGTGTGCAAGACCCGTGGTCATGAAATCACAATCTTTTGTAGTGATTGGCAAGGCGACCGACCCGACGACATGCCTGTCATTAAACTCACTGTACGCGCGATCAGCAATCATGCGCGCGCGCATGAATTTGCTAAGCACCTGCAAGAAACGTTGCAACACACACCAGTCGATGCGGTTATCGGTTTCAATAAAATGCCGGGGCTCGACGTGTATTACGCGGCCGATGTCTGCTTCGCGCAAAAGGCTTATGAAGAGCGTAATTTTTTTTATCGTTTAACGCCGCGGTGTCGACAATATATTGCACTTGAGAAATCAGTTTTCGGGGTCGATCAAAGCACTGAAGTGCTGATGATTTCGAAAGCGCAAATCGATATTTATCAGCGCTATTACCGCACACCGCGCGAACGCATGCATTTATTGCCGCCGGGGATTAGGCGCGAACGAATTCTTCCGGATAATTATGTAACTCAGCGTCCGCAATGGCGCGCGCAGTATGGGTTGCGTGACAGCCATCTATTGATGATGTTCGTCGGCTCGGATTTTCGGCGCAAGGGGCTCGATCGTGCGCTGCACGGTATTGCGGCGCTCTCGCCACCATTACGCGAGCGCGTGCAATTATGGATAGCCGGTCAAGATAACGAAAAGCCCTTCATGAACTTAGTGCGCACGTTGAATCTGGAAAACAATGTTCGCTTTCTTGGCGCGCGCGACGATGTTGCACAATTGCTTTGGTCGGCAGATGCACTCATTCATCCAGCCTACAGCGAAAACACCGGCACCGTACTGCTCGAAGCGATGGTCGCTGGCCTGCCGGTCATTGCGTCGAGCGCTTGCGGTTACGCGCATTACATTACGGATAATCAACTCGGGTGCGTGCTTGAAGGGCCTATTACACCGATAAAAACCGCGGATGCAATCACCGAGATTTTTTCCCACAACGACTGGCGAACCAGGTGCATTGCATTTGCAGCGAGCGCCGATATTTATTCGATGCCCGAACACGCCGCCAATATCATTGAACGCACGGCCATGCGCCGAGGCAGCGTGTGAAGAAAATGCTTTTTCTGCGCGACGATCTCACCTCGTCATGGAAAAGCGACGATCCCTTTCTGATCGCGAAACGACAGCAAGGCGAGATATTTCGCAATAAGGAAGGGCGGCGCACGCTGCGCTTCGAAATTGGCGGGCGTGGCTATTTTTTAAAATTGCATGAAGGCGTCGGCTGGGCAGAAATTATAAAAAATCTGCTGCAGGGGCGCTTGCCAATCCTCGGCGCACGCAATGAATACGATGCCATTCGCGCACTCGAATCGCTACGTATCGACACATTATCAATTGCGGGCTTCGGTGAGCGAGGCATCAATCCAGCGAAACAACTTTCATTTCTGGTCACCGACGAACTGCGCGATGTCATCAGCCTGGAAGATCTTTGTCGCCCTTGGCCAGATCGACCACCAGCGCCCCGCCTCAAACGCAATTTGATTTTGCGTGTAGCTGATATTGCGCGTCGAATGCACAACAACGGCATCAATCACCGCGATTTTTATTTATGTCATTTTCTTCTCGATACCACGCATGCCATTAACGAGGAGTCGATCAAATTTTCCAAATTGCATTTGATGGATTTGCATCGCGCTCAG
>CBFHCK010000320.1:0-3325 GCA_965653955.1 uncultured Spongiibacteraceae bacterium | reverse complement strand
CGATCGCTTCGGTCTGCGGATCTTCCTGGAACAGCTTCAGGATATCGATGAAGTTGGAGCCCGGAATCGGATCGCCACCGATACCGACGCAGGTCGATTGGCCGAAGCCGAAATCGGTGGTCTGTTTGACCGCTTCGTACGTCAGCGTGCCGGAGCGCGACACGATGCCGACTTTGCCCGGCAAGTGAATGTGGCCCGGCATGATGCCGATTTTGCATTCGCCCGGAGTGATCACGCCCGGGCAGTTCGGCCCGATCAGACGCACGCCGAGTTCGTCGCACTTCACTTTCACGTCGAGCATGTCGAGGGTAGGAATACCTTCGGTGATACAGACGATCAGTTTGATGCCGGCGTTAGCGGCTTCGAGGATCGAATCTTTGCAGAATGGGGCCGGTACGTAGATTACCGACGCTTCCGCGCCAGTCGCCGCAACCGCATCGGCAACGGTGTTGAACACCGGCAGACCGAGATGCTCGGTGCCGCCTTTGCCCGGCGTTACGCCACCGACCATTTTGGTGCCGTAAGCAATCGCTTGTTCAGAGTGCAGAGTGCCTTGCGAGCCGGTGAAGCCCTGGCAGATAACTTTGGTGTTTTTGTTAATCAGAACGCTCATTACACGCCCTCCGCTGCTTTAACAACTGCTTGTGCAGCTTCGGTCAAGCTGTTTGCAGCAATGATGTTGAGTCCGCTCTCGGCGAGGATTTTCGCGCCGAGCTCGGCGTTGTTGCCTTCGAGACGAACAACGACCGGCACTTTCACGCCAACTTGTTCGACCGCGCCGATGATGCCTTCAGCGATCAGGTTGCAACGCACGATGCCGCCGAAGATGTTGACGAGGACGGCTTTAACGCTGCTGTCGGAGAGAATGATTTTGAACGCTTCGGATACGCGCTCTTTGGTCGCGCCGCCGCCTACGTCGAGGAAGTTAGCCGGTGCGCCGCCGTGCAGCTTGACGATGTCCATTGTGCCCATTGCGAGGCCGGCACCATTGACCATGCAACCGATATTGCCACCGAGCGCCACGTAGTTCAGTTCCCACTTCGCTGCGTGCGCTTCGCGTGCATCGTCCTGCGATGGGTCGTGCATTTCGCGCAGTTTCGGCTGACGGTACATCGCATTGCTATCGATTACGACTTTGGCGTCGAGGCAGTGCAGATTGCCTTCGGTAGTGATGACCAGCGGATTGATTTCGAGCAAGGCCAGATCGTAGTCCTTGAACATCTTCGCCAAGCCTTGGAATATCTTGACGAACTGCTTGACCTGGGTGTCGTTCAAACCGAGTTTGAACGCCAGCTCGCGGCCTTGGTACGGCTGTGCGCCAACCAGCGGATCGATCACTGCAGTCAGAATTTTTTCCGGCGTTTCGTGTGCCACTTTCTCGATTTCGACGCCGCCTTCGGTCGACGCCATGAAAACGATACGACGCGTAGCGCGATCGACGACTGCACCCAGATACAGCTCTTTCGCAATATCAGTGCAGGACTCGACGAGAATTTTTGAAACCGGTTGACCGTTCGCGTCTGTCTGATAAGTAACCAGGCGATTACCGAGCCACTTGGTCGCGAACTCTTCGATTTCCTGTTTGGAACTGACCAACTTGACGCCGCCAGCCTTACCGCGGCCGCCAGCATGTACCTGGGCCTTAACAACCCACTTATTGCCGCCAATTTGATTCGCTGCCGCAACCGCTTCAGCGGGCGTGCTAGCCGCAACGCCCTTGGATACGGGCAGGCCGTATTCGGCAAACAGCTGCTTACCCTGATACTCGTGCAGGTTCATGTGATGTACCGTCTCGATCTATGAAGTGAATTGGTATCCCGGCGCCTTTAACAGACTGAGATACCCCCAACGCGTGACCCGCTCAAGCACATCGTTGCGCCCAACCGGATCGAGTGAAAAATTTCGGCGCGGCATTTTCGCGAATTTCGCCGCGCTCCGCAAATCAATTTCCGTATGCCGGGAAAGGACAAAAACCCTTATTTGCGTTGTTTACGATTCGCGATATGGATCGCGTGACCATGTACCGCGAGCGCCGCTTCGTGTACGCCTTCGGATAACGTCGGATGGCTGAACACCATCAGGCCGATGTCTTCGGCGCTAGAACCGAATTCCATTGCAATCGCGACTTGCTGCACCAGCTCCGCCGCGCTTGGGCCGATGATATGTACGCCCAGAATACGATCGGTTTCAGCGTGCGCGATCATCTTGATCATGCCGCCGCTATCGTTTGCTGCCAGTGCGCGACCGCTCGCCGCGAAGGGAAACACGCCGATGTTGCACGGAACGCCTTCGGTGCGCAGTTGCTCTTCGTTTTTGCCGACCCAAGCGATTTCCGGATGCGTGTAAATCACGCTCGGGATCAGCTCGTAGTTCATTGCAGCTTTTTTACCGGCGATACGCTCGGCAACCATCACGCCCTCTTCCATCCCTTTGTGGGCAAGCATCGGGCCGCGAACGATATCGCCGACCGCATAGATACCGGGCATTTCGGTTTCGCAATATTCGTTGACGAAGATAAAACCCCGCTCGTCGATTTTGACACCGCTGTCCGGTGCAAGCAGGCTTTGACTCTGTGGACGACGACCAACGGCGACGATCAGTTTGTCGAAGGTTTCTTTCTTCTCACCATTGGCATCGGTGTAGCTGACAACAACTTGTTTTTTCTTAATTTCCGAACCGGTAACGCGTGCGCCCAGACGAATATCGAGGCCTTGTTTGCGCATAGTGCGCTCGGCATCTTTAGCGATTTGGCGATCGACCATCGGCAGGAATTCATTCAAGGCTTCCAGCACAACCACTTCCGCACCCAGGCGCGCCCAAACGCTGCCTAGCTCTAGACCGATCACGCCGGCGCCGATCACACCGAGGCGCTTGGGCACTTCAGTAAACTCGAGTGCACCTGAAGAATCGACGATAACTTGTTGATCTACCGGAGCTGGCGGGATTTGCATTGGTACCGAACCGGCCGCGACGATGATGTGATCCGCTTCGATGATTTCGGACTGACCGTCTTCTTTCGTCACTTCGACGCGCTTGCCCGACAGCACTTTGCCGGCGCCTTCCATCGCATCGACGCCGTTGGCTTTGAACAATTGACCGATGCCGCCAGTCAGCTGTTTGACGATTTCGTCCTTGCGCTGAATCATCGCCGGCACATCAATTTTTACACCACTGGCTTTAATGCCATGCGCTTCGAGTCCGTGTTGGGCTTCGTGAAACTTATACGACGAATCCAGCAACGCTTTCGACGGGATACAACCGACATTGAGGCAGGTGCCGCCAAAAAACGGTTTACCGAATTTGTTCTTACCTTTCTCGATACACA
>CBFHCK010000319.1:0-3326 GCA_965653955.1 uncultured Spongiibacteraceae bacterium | reverse complement strand
GTTCGGCAGCGCTATGGCAGCGGAAACAGCCGATAAAATTCTCGAAAAATTTTTTAGTAATGGCGGCAACTTCATCGATACTGCACATTCATACGGCGACTGGATTCCCGATATTCCGCGCGGGGCCAGCGAGAATGCACTCGGAAAATTGCTCGCTGGTAAAAAACGCAGCGATTATGTGATTGCCACCAAAGGCTGCGAATTCGATTACCGCGCCGGCGATTTCGCATTGCGTGTGACGCCAGACCATCTCGCTGCCGATTTAAATGGCAGTCTGAAAAATCTTGGCATCGATACGATCGATCTGTACTGGCTGCACCGCGACGACGCGAGCAAGCCCGTCAACGCGATTGTCGATGCGCTGATCAAGCATCAAAGCGACGGCAGCATTCGTTATTTCGGCTGCTCGAACTGGAGCGTCGAGCGGATTCAACAAGCGCAGCAATATGCGGCGAGTATCGGCCATGCAGGTTTTGTCGCGGTACAACCGATGTGGGGTTTGGCTGAGCCGGATCACACTGCAATGATGACGTACGCACCGGGCGGCTATTACGAAGATGGTTATCGAGCAGTGCATGAAGCCGGTCTGACGATGATTCCGTACTCCGGCCAGAGTCGCGGTATTTTCAGCAAACTCGCGGCGGGCGCGACGAAAGAGACCCTCGGTCCCGATGTCGCCGCGCTGTATTTCAACGATCGCAACGTGCGCAAACTCGCCGTATTGAAAACCATTGCTGCGCGTCGCGGTACGAGCATCAACGATATCGTGCTCGCGTATTTAACATCGCAATCGCTGCCGACGATTCCGATCATCGGTTGCAGCCGCGTCGAACAGCTCGAAGAAAGTATTCGCGCGTGTGCGATTCATCTCGATGCCAGCGAGTTGCAGCAACTGCGAGACGCGTAATTGAAAACAACGAGTTTCGATTACGTCATCGTAGGCGGTGGTTCGGCCGGCTGTGTGTTGGCGGCGCGGCTCAGCGAAGATCCGGATGTCAGCGTCCTGCTGCTCGAAGCGGGCGGCAGCGATGCGAGCCCGCTGATTAAAGCACCGGGCGGTTTGTTGCCGATCATGTTGTCCGGTGCGTATCAATGGCGTTATACGTCGATACCGCAGGCGCACTTGAACAATCGCGTGTTGTTTCTGCCGCGCGGCCGGGTGCTCGGCGGTGGCAGTTCGATCAATGGCATGACCTATTGCCGTGGTTTTGCCAGCGATTACGATCGATGGGCGGAGCAGGGCAATCGCGGCTGGTCGTATCGCGAAGTGCTGCCGTATTTCAATCGAGCTGAAACCTATTTACCGCAGACAGCTTACGCGTCCCAAACCAATGGGCACGCAATTTCTGCTTCGAATGTCTATCACGGCGCGAATGGTCCGATTCAGGTTTCACGTCCGGGTGTGAAGCATCCGCTCGCGTCGGCATTTGTCGAAGCCGTTTTGCAGGCCGGCTATCCGTACACGAATGACAGCAATGGTCCGCAGCGTGAGGGTGTCAGCCCAATCGACGTGACGATCGGCAATGGCACCCGTTCAAGTACCTCGCGGGCGTATTTAAACCCAGCGCGCTCGCGGTCCAATTTGCAGGTGATTACCTACGCGCATACGACGCGTATTGTGATGGAAGGATCGCGTGCGGTTGGTGTCGAGTTCGTGCAGGGAAGAAAGCAGCAGGCGCGCGCCGTTCGCGCAGCGCGCGAAGTGATTCTGGCGGCGGGGGCAATTAATTCGCCGCAATTGCTGTTGTTATCCGGCATCGGTGATCCCGCGCAATTATCGCAGCACAATATCGACGTTAAGCATGCGCTGCCTGGCGTCGGCGCAAATTTACAGGATCATCTCGCGGTGAGTGTGAAATTCGCCGCGACCAAACCGGTATCGTTACTCAAATATTTCAATCCGCTGCACGGTGCGATGGCAATGGCGAAATATTTGACGCTACGTACCGGACCTCTGGCCGATCCAGGCATGGAGGTATGTGCGTTCCTGAAATCGAATCCCGACGTCAGCGAAGCCGATGTGAAAATGATTCTGGTAATGGCGCTGTATGCAAATAATGGACGCACGCTCGCGGCGCGCCATGGCTTTTCTGCGCATACCAATGTGATTCGACCGTTGAGCCGGGGCAGCATTAAATTGGCATCGAACGATCCGTTCGCGCCGCCATTGATCGATCAGAATTATTTGGCCGATGAACACGATCGCCGTGTTGCACGCGAAGGCGTGCGCATCGCACGGGAAATCTTTTCGCAACGCGCATTCGATATTTATCGCGGCGAAGAACTCGAACCCGGCAATGCATTACGTACCGATGCTGAAATCGATGCATTTATTCGTGACAAGGCCGAAGCGGATTATCACTCGGTCGGTACATGTCGAATGGGCAGCGATGAAATGGCCGTCGTCGACGACGAATTGCGCGTGCGTGGTATCGATGGTTTGCGCGTGGTCGATGCGTCGATCATGCCGCATCTGATCGGCGGCAATACCAATACGCCGGTAATCATGATCGCCGAGAAAGCGGCCGATATGATTCGCGGTTTGTCGCCGTTATCGGTGGCGGTTATTTAACGACTGGTCAGATAAAAATAATGACTGCAATACGCAATATCAAAATCGTCGATGTTTGCATTATCGGCTCCGGTGCTGGTGGCGGCGTAATGGCGCAGCAATTAGCCGAGGCCGGCATCGATGTCGTCGTATTGGAGCGCGGCAGCGAGCGCGGTCCTGCCGAATTTTTGCAGCAGGACGAACTTTCGAACATGATTCGGCAAACGTTTTTTGCGCCCGATTATCTGGAAAGCCGCCGTAGCGACAGCAGCGAAAAAGCGATACCCGGTAAATACACGATGCTGGCGCAAACGGTCGGCGGCAGCACCGTGCACTGGGGCTCGTGGAGTTGGCGCTTCCGTCCCGATGAATTTCGCACGTTGTCGCACGAGGGTGCCATCGCCGGCGCGAATCTCGCCGACTGGCCGCTTAGCTATGACGAACTCGAACCGTACTACGCAAAAGCCGAACAGGTGCTCGGCATTTCCGGCACGGCGGGTACCAATCCATTCGGCGCGCCGCGCCAGAGTGCGTACCCGAATCCACCGCATGTATATCGTCCCGCGTCGCGCTTGATCGAGAGCGGCGCGAAGAAATTGAGTTTGCATCCGTTTCCGATTCCGATGGCAATTAACAGCCGCGTTTACGGCGGTCGCGCCAAATGCATGAACGGAGGTGCGTGCGCGGGTTATGGTTGCCCGGTGCATGCGAAAGCATCGCCGCTGTCGATTCATTTACCTGCGGCGATGGCTACAGGCCGCTGCCGCGTATTACC
>CBFHCK010000318.1:0-3346 GCA_965653955.1 uncultured Spongiibacteraceae bacterium | reverse complement strand
CATACCTTGAATCGCTGCGAGCACGACAAGCCCGCCCTGCATGCGCTGTTATTCTCGCAGCGCGCCACGTATCATGCTGCCCTTCTTAATTTCCGATGCCTATCCGTTTCCCGATGACGACCGTTTCGTTTTTGCAATCGGCACAGCGCACCATCTCGACTGAACGCGACGCCGTGGCCGCACTGCTGCCTCGCCTTGACGGCAATTTCGAAAAAGCCTGCTCGCTACTACTCGCATGCAAAGGACGAGTCGTTGTCACCGGCATGGGCAAATCCGGCCATATCGCCAACAAGATCGCCGCGACGCTGGCCAGCACCGGTACGCCGGCGATGTTTGTGCATCCCGCCGAAGCGAGTCACGGCGACATGGGCATGATTACGGCCAGCGATGCAGTCCTGGCGCTATCGAACTCCGGCAATACCGCGGAAATTGTCACGTTGCTGCCACTGCTGAAACGTCTGCGGGTCAGCGTCATCAGCATGACCGGCAACGCCGACTCGGCGCTGGCGAAAGCGGCGGATGTGAACCTCGACGTCAGCGTCGATATCGAAGCCTGCCCGCTCGGCCTGGCGCCTACGTCGAGCACAACTGCCACATTGGTAATGGGCGATGCGCTGGCGATCGCTCTGCTCGAAGCGCGCGGCTTCACCGCCGAGGATTTTGCGTTTTCGCATCCGGGCGGCGCGCTCGGTCGCAAGCTGCTGCTGAAAGTCGCCGATGTGATGCGCACGGGCGATGCCGTTCCCAAAGTCACGCCCGATATGCTGCTGTCGAAGGCGCTGCTGGAAATGAGCGCGAAAGGCTTGGCGATGACCGCCGTAATCGATGCAAACGACACGCTGCTCGGCGTCTTCACCGACGGCGATCTGCGCCGCAAGCTCGATAGCGGCATCGATATACACACCACCCGTATCGGCGACGTAATGAGTGCAAACAGCAAAACCGTTACCGGCGACATGCTCGCGGCGGAAGCGCTGAATATCATGGATGACTTCAAAATCATCGCTCTCCTAGTCATCGACGAACACCGCCACCCGATCGGCGCTTTGCATTTGCGCGACCTGACCCGTGCCGGCCTGGCCTGAGAATTTAAAACGATGCTTGAAGCAATCCAGAAAGCCCGCGATATAAAGCTGCTTGTGCTCGATGTCGACGGCGTATTGACCGATGGCCGGCTGTGGTACGGCAATACCGGCGAAGAGTTGAAAGCCTTCCATATCCAGGATGGATTGGGCATCAAGCTGCTGCTGCGCAGCGGTGTCGACATCGCAATTATCACCGGTCGCCGCTCGGCGCTGGTGGCGCGTCGCGCAAAAGAACTCGGCATTCGCCATGTCATTCAGGGGCGCGAAGATAAGCTCGCGGCGCTGGAGACGATGCGCACCGAACTCGGGATCGAGCTCGAACAGATTGCATACGTCGGCGACGATTTACCCGACTTGTCGGCGATCCGCGCCGCCGGACTGGGCATTGCCGTGGCCAACGCGGTAGCGGTGGTGGCGGAACATGCCGCCCACAAAACCGTGCGCTGCGGTGGCGATGGTGCGGTGCGCGAGGTGTGCGAGCTGATCCTGCACGCCCAGGGCAAACTCGACGGTATCGTCGAGCAGTACCTTCAGTAACAGCACGCATCTTTATGGCTTCCCCATTCGATTTTTCCCGCCTCACGCTGTTTGCGGGAGCCTGCGCCACCATCGCGATGGCGCTGTATCTCGCGCTTTATTGGGACTCGAACCCGGCTACCTCTTTATTAACCAAACGCGATCCCGATCGCGTCGATCTATATGCCGATCAGGTTCATGTCACGAAATACGATGCGGCCGGAAAATTGGTGCAGCAGTTGTGGGCCACGTCGATGCATCGTTTTCCCGAGCGCGGCAACACGCAATTAAGCGCGCCCAAACTGCAATCGGCGGGTAAAGACGCGTTAGGCAAAGACGGCGAACTCTGGAATACTACCGCCGCCACCGGCACCCTCATCGGCGACGAAGAAGTTCAGCTAAATCAGAATGTCGTCGTCACCGATCAGGCAAAAACCATCCGTCTCGATACCGAAGCGCTGCACTACTTTCCGGATCGCCAGCAGGCGAGCACGGATGTTGCGGTGAAGCTGAGTCGATTTGATGACGTGACCACCGCCGTTGGAATGCGTGTCGACTTGAATCGGCGCCGAATCGAACTCTTGCACCAGGTGCAAAGCATTTATGTCCAACCGCAACAATAAATTCTCCTTGCTGGGCGCATCCTTTTTTGGCGGCTGGCTGCTTGCCTCCAGCGCCTGCGTGCTCGCACTACCTGATGATCAGCGCCAACCGATCCACGTCACCAGCGACACTGCCGTCCAGGAAACCAATGTGGTGACCTATCGCGGCAACGTCGTCATCGTGCAGGGCTCAATCAAAATAGAAGCCGATCAGGTGGTGATAACCCACGAAAAAGGCAAGATGCAGCGCGCGGTCGCGACCGGCAAACCCGTTCGCTTTCAACAACAGCCTGAAGCCGAAGGCAGCATGATCACCAGCAAGGCGACCACCGTGGTCTATTACGCTGCGGATCAGCGCGTCGAGTTGCTGCAGGACGCGTATGTCGATCGCGACAAATCCTCGGTGCGCGGCAGTCGCATCGAATATCTGCTGCCGAGCAAAACAGTGCGCGCGGAAGGTTCTGCCCAGAACCAGCCCGGACGGGTGGATATGGTGTTTCAGCCCCAGGACAAACCGGCCGATGCGCAGCCGGCGCCGCCGCCCGCTCAAAACACGACGACGCCCGGTCAAAACCCTACACCGCAATCTGCGCCATCGCCGCAATCCTCCGGAAAGCCCTAATTCATGCGTAAGCTGCAAGCTCTGAATCTGGCCAAGTCGTATAAAGGCCGGGCTGTTGTGAAGGATGTGTCGCTGGAAGTGCATAGCGGTGAAATTGTCGGCCTGTTAGGACCGAACGGCGCCGGCAAAACAACCTGCTTCTACATGATCGTCGGCATCGTCGGCAGCGATGCCGGCCGTATTTTGCTCGACGATCGCGATATCACCGGCCTTCCGCTACACGGCCGCGCACGCGCCGGTTTGGGTTATTTGCCGCAAGAGGCATCGGTATTTCGCAAGCTCAGCGTCGCCGATAACATCAAAGCGATCCTCGAAACCCGCACCGAACTGACACTGGCGCAACGGCGTCAGCGCCTCGAAGAGTTACTCGAAGAATTTCATATCACGCACATCCGCAACAGCTTGGGTATGGCGCTGTCGGGCGGCGAACGGCGGCGCGTGGAAATCGCACGGGCGCTGGCGGTCGATCCGGCTTTTATTCTGCTCGATGAACCGTTCGCCGGTGTCGATCCAATCTCGGT
>CBFHCK010000317.1:0-3349 GCA_965653955.1 uncultured Spongiibacteraceae bacterium | reverse complement strand
ATTAATTGGCAGCAGTACGAAGCGACCGGTCTGTTCGACGAAATGATCGATCAGCACGGCCAGCCGCGGCCGGTAGCGAAGGCGCTGGCGAAATATCTCGAAACGCTGGAAAGCGATGAGCTTGAACGTTTGCAAGCGAGCGCCGATCTCACGATCAAAGAAATGGGCATCACCTTCACCGTGTACAACGAAGGCGGCGGCTCGATCGATCGGCAATGGCCGTTCGACATTATTCCGCGTGTGATGCCAAAAAAAGAATGGGATGTCATCGATGCCGGTTTGAAGCAGCGCGTGCGCGCGCTGAATATGTTCATCGACGATCTTTATCACGATCAGAAAATTATTAAAGACAAAATTTTTCCGGGCGAGCTGCTGCATAAATCGAAAAATTTTCGGAAGCAGTGCGTCGGCATGAATCCGAAATTCGGTGTGTGGGCGCATATCTGCGGCTCCGATCTGGTGCGCCACAGTGACGGGCAGATGTACGTGCTAGAAGATAATTTGCGCGTGCCGTCGGGGGTGTCGTATCTGCTTGAAAATCGCCAGGTGATAAAACGCGTATTCGCGGATTTGTTCGGCGATTATTCGATTCTTCCGGTCGACGATTACCCCTCGCAATTATTCGACATGCTCGCCGCACTATCGCCGCGCCCAGCCGATTATCCGCAGGTCGTCGTAATGACGCCGGGCATTTACAACTCGGCTTACTTCGAACATTCCTATCTCGCTCAGCAAATGGGTTGCGAATTAGTCGAAGGGCGCGATCTTGTCGTCGGTGACGACGATTGCGTTTACATGAAAACGATTCAGGGCCTCGCGCGCGTCGATGTGATTTATCGCCGCGTCGACGATTTGTTTCTCGACCCCGAAGTTTTCGAACCCGATTCCGCACTCGGCGTGCGCGGTTTGATGCGCGCGTGGACCAAAGGCAATGTCGCGCTCGCGAATGCGCCCGGCGCCGGCGTTGCCGACGACAAAGTGGTGTATGCGTTCGTGCCCGACATGATTCGTTATTACCTGAGCGAAGAAGCGATCATTCCGAACGTGCCGACGTATTTGTGCATGAAGGACGATGAATGCAAATACGTGCTCGATCATCTCGAAGATCTGGTGGTGAAACCCGCGAACGAGTCGGGCGGTTACGGCATGCTGGTTGGGCCAGCGAGCACGAAAGCCGAGCGCGAAAAATTCGCCGAATTAATCAAAGGCGACCCGCGCAATTACATCGCGCAACCGACTTTGAAATTGAGCACGGTGCCGACATTGATCGAAGGCAAACTCGAACCGCGCCATGTCGACATGCGTCCGTTCGTATTGTCGAGCGACCAGATCAGCGTCACCACCGGTGGTCTTACGCGTGTCGCATTACGGCGCGGCTCGCTGGTAGTGAATTCATCGCAGGGCGGCGGCTCGAAAGACACCTGGATTATCGACGAGGGCAACTGACATGCTCGCACGCGTAGCGGAAAACATTTACTGGATGACGCGTTATCTCGAACGCGCCGAAGACATGGCGCGACTGATCAGCGTTACCGCAAATTTAACGCTCGATTTGCCGAAAGGGTTAACACCGATGTGGCGGCAATTAATTGCGATCACCGGCGCCGAAGCGAATTATTTGAGCACCGAATACGACGAGCGCACGGTGCTGAAATTTTTGATCAGCGAGTCGAAAGGTCAGGTGTCGATTTTGTCTTGCCTCGAAGCCGCGCGCGAAAATGCACGCACAATTCGCGATGTCATTCCGCGCGAAGTGTGGGAGACAATGAACACCGCGTATTTATACGCAAAAGAACAGGCCCCGCAGGCCATCAACAAACGCGCGCGTTTTTCGTTTCTCGAAGAAGTGATATGTCAGTGCCAGACATTGACCGGCATGTTATCCGGCACGATGAATCACGACGCCGGTTATTTATTCGTGCGCATCGGCCGCTACATCGAACGCGCCGATATGACCAGCCGCATCGTCGATATCCGCTCCGCGAATTTATTGCCTGATGTAACCACCACACAAGCGACGTTCGAAAACCTGCAATGGATGAGCGTGCTGCGCTCGCTGTCCGGTTATCAAATGTATCGCCGCGCCATGCAGCTCCGCGTGCAGCGCACCGAAGTGCTGCGTTTTTTATTTCAATCGGACGTATTCCCGCGTTCGCTCAGTTTCTGCATCAATGCGGTAAACAATGCCGTCGAGTTTTTACCGAATCACGAAAAAACCAAACTCGTCGTGCATCGCGTAAAACGTCAGCTCGATCACGCGCAAATCGATCAATTGAAGCAAGCGGAACTACAAGCATTCATCGATCAGCTACAAATCGGTTTCGCACAAATGCACGATGAATTGCAGTCGACGTATTTCAGCGGGTTGGGGGTGGCTAGTGCGGCGTGAGACCGCACTAGCTTGCTATGTTGTCGATGTTGTACGGTGCATAGCTTTATTCGAGCGTCACATTGCGTGATGGCCAAATTCTTGAAAATACTGTTCTTCAAGTTCGCTTAAGACGGTAAAAGCATACCCGATATCATTTTGTATATCGGCGATATCGTCTTCGCTCAAATCTGGATTTTCACAAGTTACGCGCCACGCCAGAATTTGTGCTTTTAACGCAGAGATCAGCAGGCGTTGAGCGGGCATATCTAATTTCATGAAGTAACCTTTTTATTAAAATATTTGGAGCGTGAGCACATTGTGCATACGAAGTTAGCATAGTTAAGAGGCTGATAAATTTTGCAAGCGGCATGTCATGGCGTGGCTCTATTCGATAATGGGTTAGAGATTTTCTGCATAGAATTCATCGTAGGGGGTCTCGACGATGGTCGGCTTCGATGAATCTGGATCAAAAATCACCTTGGTGATAATTGGCTGGCCATATGACGAGTGGCAATCCCCTTCAAAGCCACCGAGGTGGTAAACAATCTTCCCGGCGTATTCAATTTCTAATGAGGCTGTAATTGTCGCGCCACACCGCCCCATGACGTTCATGTTCCCTGGCGTGGGGCGAATAGTTACTTTGAATGCCCCATCTTTCAACCCGCAAGTTCGCTCAATTGATTTTAACGAGCCGATGTTTTCGTCATCTTTCATTTCAATTAAGGACCAAGGATCCCACTGGTCATCGGTCTTATTTTGAACGAGAGAATCTCCGGCTTCGTTATAAGCGCCGAGGTAAGTCAAAATTATCTTATTTGCCGCCACATCACATTCATACCCAACCAACGTTCGGAAATAATCTGCATGTGCATCGCTAATAAAAGCGATTAACAAGACTGAGAAAATTGGTATGCGCATAAAAAAATCTCTAACGCTCGCAGCACGGGCCGGAGTAAGCGAAGCTTACGGAGGTCCAGC
>CBFHCK010000316.1:0-3366 GCA_965653955.1 uncultured Spongiibacteraceae bacterium | reverse complement strand
GCATAACTACCGCGCGCAACAAATTCGCCATTGATCGCGACCGCGATTTTTTCGCAGATATAACCCCACTGCTGCAATGCATCGTTCAATACGGCTTGTGTATCGATGCTGCGCTTCTCGCCATTGACTAAAACTTCGATCACGCGACCACCTGAAAATTTTCCGGATAATTCACGATCGAATGTGCGACTTTACTATCGATCGCTGCGACGGCTAAGTTCGCAACCAAAGGACCCAGCAGATAACCGTGGCGATACAAACCGTTCACGCTTAACAAACCGGCACTCACATCCACGCGCGGCAAATTATTCATGAACGCCGGGCGACAATTTGCATACGCATGCAATACCGTCGCTTCGGCAAAACCGCTGTGCACGCTGTAAAGTGCCGATTGCAATTCAAGGCTCGAACGCACGGTAATCGGCGCCAGCGATTCGCTTTCGATTTCGGTCGCACCGATCACATACACAGAGTTGCGCTTTGGCGCGATATACAACTGGTAACGCGGATGCATCAACCGTACGGGACGCGATAAATTAACTTCGGGGGCATGCACCCACAACACTTCACCGCGCACACCACGCAAATCATTCAATTGTGTTTTTGCGCCGAAGCCGCGGGCATCGATTGCCAGATCGACATCGATCATTTCGCCATCCACTTTAATACGATTGGCGAAAACGCTTTCGACGCTCACGCCTTCGTACCACTGTGCGCCGAATTTGCGAATCGCGATTTCCAGCGCATTGAGCAATTCGCGGTTATCGAGCGTGCCTTCTTCGCTCAAATACGTGGCGCTATCAAAACGCTGCGCCAATTCCGGCTCCAACTCAGCCAGTTGTTGGCGATTCAATAAATGCACCGAATCGCGGAGATCTGGAACGACCCGAAGCAAACGTTGATTGAAATGATCGAGATTGCTGCGATCCTGCGCATGCGCGACCACCACACTGCCGCGTCGCTGGAAAAACACATCGATACCGCTATCAATTTTTAATTCGGCCAACCATTGCGGCCACAATGACAGCGCCTCGCAACCCCAATCGAAAATCTCGCGCTCGCACGCAACCACTTCACTGTACGGCGCGAGCATCGCGGCTGCTACGCGCGCGGCCGATAATTCACCGGCCGCGTTATCGCGATCGAACAAGGCGACCGAATGCCCCGCGCGCAGTAGACGCCACGCGAGCAAACGGCCCATCAGTCCTGCACCGGCGATTGCGATGTTCATGTCGAACGATTAAACCTTGTGATAAATCGCCGAGCCCTGCGCCTTGAACTCTTCGGATTTATGTTTCATTTCTGCCTCGACATCGATCATCCGAATCTCTTCAGCGCCATCGACGTTTTCACCTAACGACGCTGCATAGTCGCGCACGTCCTGCGTGATTTTCATTGAGCAGAACTTCGGCCCGCACATCGAGCAGAAATGCGCAATTTTTGCGGACTCTTTCGGCAATGTTTCGTCGTGATACGAACGCGCCGTATCGGGATCGAGACCGAGGTTGAATTGATCCTCCCAGCGAAATTCGAAACGCGCTTTCGATAATGCGTTATCGCGAATTTGCGCACCGGGATGACCCTTGGCCAGATCTGCCGCATGCGCAGCGATTTTGTACGCGATGATGCCGTCTTTCACATCGTCTTTATTCGGCAGGCCCAGATGTTCTTTCGGCGTGACATAACAAAGCATCGCGGTGCCGTACCAGCCGATCATCGCGGCGCCGATCGCCGAGGTGATGTGATCGTAGCCGGGCGCGATATCGGTCGTGAGCGGACCAAGCGTATAGAACGGCGCTTCGTCGCAATGCTTGAGCTGCTCGTCCATATTCGCTTTGATCATGTGCATCGGCACATGGCCGGGGCCTTCGATCATCACTTGAATGTCGTGTTTCCATGCAATTTTCGTCAGCTCACCAAGCGTGCGCAGTTCGCCGAATTGCGCTTCGTCGTTCGCATCGGCGATTGAGCCCGGACGCAAACCATCGCCTAACGAAAACGACACGTCGTACGCTTTCATGATTTCGCAGATGTCTTCGAAATGCGTGTAAAGGAAATTTTCCTTGTGATGCGACAGGCACCACTTCGCCATGATCGAACCGCCGCGAGACACGATGCCTGTCATGCGTTTCGCCGTGAGCGGCACGTAGCGCAACAAGACGCCGGCGTGAATGGTGAAGTAATCGACGCCCTGCTCGGCTTGCTCAATCAGCGTGTCGCGGAAAATTTCCCACGTCAGGTTTTCGGCGATGCCGTCGACTTTTTCGAGCGCCTGATAAATCGGCACGGTGCCAACCGGCACCGGCGAATTGCGAATGATCCACTCGCGGGTTTCGTGAATATTTTTGCCGGTCGATAAATCCATCATCGTGTCGGCGCCCCAGCGAATACCCCACGTGAGTTTCGCGACTTCTTCTTCGATCGACGAACCGAGCGCGGAATTGCCGATATTGCCGTTGATTTTGACGAGGAAATTGCGGCCGATAATCATCGGCTCCAATTCGGTGTGATTGATGTTCGCCGGAATGATCGCGCGGCCGCGCGCAATTTCATCGCGCACGAATTCGGGCGTGATTTCGTGCGGAATCGACGCACCGAGCGGATTGCCCGGGTGCTGTTGATTCAGCAATGCACTCTCGAAAATTTGCGCGCGCGCGAGATTTTCGCGAATCGCGATGTATTCCATTTCCGGGGTGATGATGCCTTTGCGCGCGTAGTGCATTTGCGACACGTTCATGCCAGCTTTGGCGCGACGCGGTTTGCGCTTCAGATCGAAACGCAGATGTTCGAGCGACGCATCGTGCAGACGCGATTGGGTATAACGCGAGGTCTCGCTGTCCAGCACTTCGGTATCGCCGCGTTCGATCACCCACTGCTCACGCACCGAAGGCAGCCCTTTGCGGATATCGATCTGCACGTTCGGGTCGGTATAAACGCCGGAACAGTCGTATACGCGCAGCGGCGGATTTTGTTCGAGTGCGGCGACGCCATCATTGCCTTGTTTATTGACCAGTGGCGTCGGCGTCAGACGGATCTCGCGCATCGGCACGCGAATATCGGGACGGCTGCCGGTCAGATAAATTTTACTGGAAGCGGGTAGCGGCTGAACCGATGCGGCATCGACTTGCGCGCTCTCGCGGAGCAGCATTTGCGGTTGGCTGGGTGGCGTCATGGTGGCATTCCCTCGTGCATTTCCGTCATTCCCGCAGGCGGGAACAAGGCTGGATAACAGATGAGGAAGTGCCGGGCGTCATCAATGTCAAAGAAGCAAACACGATGCGAGACAGAAGGAGCGGAGAAGAAATGAATACGCTCCAACTTGTTCCCTACGCCGGCACTACCCGGATCAGGTTCAACGGGATTCGC
>CBFHCK010000315.1:0-3376 GCA_965653955.1 uncultured Spongiibacteraceae bacterium | reverse complement strand
AACATTCAATACGATCTGGCCATCCTTGACGTAGGCGTTGGGCACTTGCACACCGTCGCCATTTGCGTTCACCACTACATACGGCGAGCAATGATTATCGAGAATCCACTCGTAGAGTGCGCGTAATAGGTAGGGACGACTGGAGGTCATCGTCATTGCGTTGATCTACATAATGTTGCGGGGGATTTTTACGGAAAATGCCAATGCGAAATCGCATTGGCATTCGCTAACTTAATGAACGTCTTTCCAGTATTCGCGATTCAACAACCACGCGAATACGAACAGGATCGCGAGGAAAAACAGCACAAAAACGCCGGTGCGCTTGCGCTGCTCCTGCATCGGCTCAGCCATGTAATTGAGGAAATTGACCAGATCGTAAACAGCGCGATCGTATTCCTCCGGGGTGAGCGAGCCGGGCGCGGTCACCTTGAGACGACCGCATGGATTCAGCGGCTTACCGTCTTCGCCGAACAATACCTCTTTGCCCGTTAGCGGATCGCGGCGAACTCCGCCGTTCTCGGCGTGCACAGAGCCCGGCGCACATTCCTGCACGCCTTGCAGTCCAACCAAAACATGCGGCATGCCGACGTCCGGAAACACTTTATTGTTCACGCCCCACGGACGCGCTGGATCTTTGTAGAACGTGCGCAGATAGGTGTAAACCCAATCGGCGCCGCGCGCGCGTGTTTCCAGCGTTAAATCCGGAGGTGTGGCACCGAACCAGAGCTTCGCGTCTTTCGGCGACATGGCATTCACCATCAGATCGCCGATTTTTGCATTCTGATCGAACTTCAAATGTTGCAGCACCAGATCTTCTGGAATGCCGAAACCCTTCACCATCCGCTCATAACGCTCGTACTGCAGCGAATGGCAGCCCATGCAATAGTTCATGTAAAGCTGCGCGCCGCGTTGCAGCGATACTTTATCGCTCGGATCAAAATCGACGTGATCGAGTGGATATTTTGCCGAACTGGCCAGCACCAGCGACGGCGCCAGCAATAAAACCAGAGCAAGCAATTGTTTTTTCATTTCATTGTCACCCGTTCCGGCACCGGCTTCGTTTTTTCGATCGATGTGTATATCGGCATCAACAGAAAGAATGCGAAATAAACAACAGTGAAAATCCGCGCCCACAACAGCCCTTCAAAAAGCTTGGCCCAAGGCCCTTCGCTAATTCCGAAGAAATGCATATCGGCAGGTTTTGCGCCCAGGTAACCGAGCACAAGGAAAGAAATCGCAAAACTGATCAGCGCAATTTTGGTCAGATTGCCTTTATAGCGCCATGATTTCACCGGGCTGCGATCGAGCCAAGGCAACACGAACATAATCGCGATAGCACCTGCCATCACCATGAAGCCACCGAGCTTCGACGGCAACGCACGCAGCATTGCGTAGAACGGTGTGTAATACCAAACAGGGGCAATGTGCTCGGGGGTTTTCAATCCGTTCGCGACTTCGAAATTGGCGTATTCAAGAAAGTAACCGCCCATTTCGGGGAAGAAGAAAAGAATCACGCAGAACACAAAGAGAAATACCACTACCGCTTGCAGATCATGCACTGTGTAGTAGGGATGGAAAGGAATGCCATCGCGCGGGATGCCGTTTTCATCTTTATTTTTTTTGATTTCGACACCGTCGGGATTATTCGAACCGACTTCGTGCAGCGCAAGAATATGCAGCACCACCAACGCGAGTAGAATAATGGGTAACGCGATCACATGCAGCGCAAAAAAACGGTTGAGTGTGATGCCGGAAATCAGGAAATCGCCGCGAATCCACTGCACCAATGATTCACCGACAACAGGAATTGCGCCGAACAGCGATACGATTACCTGCGCACCCCAATATGACATTTGTCCCCACGGCAGTACGTAACCGAGAAAACCTTCGGCCATCAGCGCGAGATAAATCAGCATGCCGAAAATCCACACCAGCTCGCGCGGCTTTTTATAAGATCCGTACAACAGACCGCGAAACATATGCAGATAAACGACCGCGAAAAATGCGGAAGCGCCAGTCGAATGCATATAGCGAATGATCCAGCCGTAATCGACATCGCGCATGATGTATTCGACCGATGCGAATGCACCTTCGGCACTCGGCGTGAAACTCATCGTCAACCAAACGCCAGTCAGCAATTGGTTAACCAATACAAGTAGCGACAGTACGCCGAAGAAATACCAGAAGTTGAAGTTTTTTGGCGCGTAATACTTACCCATATGGGTATTCCAAGCGCGCATGATGGGCAGACGATCATCTACCCAATCCCTTAAACCGATCAGCACTTTACTCATTATGCGTTCTCCTGGCCGACACCAATTTCGATGACCGTATCATTCAAGTAACGATAAGGCGGCACTTCGAGATTGGTCGGGGCAGGAACGCCCTGAAATACTCGACCGGCCAAATCGAATTTCGAACCGTGACACGGACAGAAAAAACCACCGAGCCAATCGTGACTGACTGTCCCGACTTGAGGCTGATATTGTGGGGCGCAACCAAGGTGAGTGCAGACGCCGAGCAGTACCAAAAACTCTTCTTTTATTGAACGATATTCGCTCTTGGCATAGCTGGGCTGTACGGAACTTTCAGAATTCGGATCGCGTAATTGCGCGTCCATTTTACGAATCGATTCAAGCGCCTCTTTGGTACGGCGCACTACATATACAGGCTTTCCTCGCCACTCGACCGTGATCATTTGCCCCGGTTCTATTTTGCTGATGTCCTGCTTGACTGGAGCACCAGCGGCTTTCGCTTTTGCGCTGGGATTCCAGGATCCCACGAAGGGTACGGCGACTCCAACTGCTCCTGCGGCACCCACTACCGAAGTTGCAGCCGCAAGAAAACGCCGGCGCCCAGTATTCACGCCGTCATTACTCATGACGTCATTCTCCCATTGCAAGCTTGCTAAAAAAGGCGGCTCAGGAAATCCCCGAGACTAGGAAAGCCAAGGTGCGCCGAATGGTAAAGAAATAGCACACACCTTACAAGGATAAAACCGCCGCAATAGTGCGTTTTTTGCTCTTAATCAATGCACGATTGCAGCGATGCGCAGGCATAAAAAAACGCCCTGCGGATAAATCCGAGGACGTTCTTGAAATTCGCTGCAACAGCGGCGAATTATTAACGCTTCGAGTATTGCGGACGCTTGCGCGCTTTGCGCAGACCCACTTTCTTCCGCTCAACTTCGCGAGCATCGCGAGTGACGTAACCAGCCTGACGCAGCGACGGGCGCAACGACTCGTCGTACTCCATCAGAGCACGAGTAATGCCGTGACGAATGGCACCGGCTTGGCCGAAGCTGCCGCCGCCCGAGATGCTCTGGTCGCCGACCTTGGCGCGATGAAGGTTGAAGAGTAGCCACGTCTGAAGATTT
>CBFHCK010000314.1:0-3382 GCA_965653955.1 uncultured Spongiibacteraceae bacterium | reverse complement strand
ACGCGTGAACGCAGATCAAGACCACTTGATCATGACGCTGACGCATATCATCAAAAATGCACAAGATGCTACCGCCACCAGCGGCTTCGTCGACGTGACTTTGCATCGCGAAGGTAACGATGCGATCATCACCGTGGAAGATAACGGCGCAGGTATGGAGCAGGACTTTATTAAAAACCAATTGTTCCGCCCATTTGTGTCGACCAAGTCGGGTAAAGGCATGGGCATTGGCGCGTATCAGACTCGGGAATTAATAACCTCGCTCGGCGGCACAGTAAACGTCGTCAGCACCCCCAGTGAAGGCACCACGTTCACTATCACATTGCCACTTTCCAATTGATCGAATTCACGCGATGAGCAAATTAAAACCTGAACAAACATTGTTGATCGTCGAAGATGACACTGGCCTTAGCAGTCAACTGCGCTGGCATTTCGATCAATACAATGTCGTGATCGCTGCCGATCGTCCAAGTGCAATCGCTGCGATACGTCAATACGAACCCGCCGTAGTGCTACAGGATTTGGGCTTGCCTCCCGATGAGGAAGGCGTCGAAGAAGGTTTCAAAACTGTCCAGGAAATTATTCGTCTTGCACCATCGACAAAAATAATCGTCATTACCGGCAATCACGACTATGAGAACGCCGTGCGTGCGGTTGCGCTCGGTGCATACGATTTTTATCAAAAACCCATTAATGCAAATACGCTAAATCTGATCGTTGAGCGCGCCTATCATATATATCAGCTCGAATATCAGAACCGACGCCTGCAAGACCAACGCCGCGCACCGCTCGCCGGGGTTATCGCTACCGATCCGCAAATGCTGCGCATTTGTCGCACCGTCGAAAAGGTCGCGCCGACAAGTGTCACCTGCACGCTGCTTGGCGAAAGCGGCACCGGTAAAGAAGTGTTCGCGCGCGCGATCCATAATCTGAGTCCGCGTGTTGAAAAACGCTTCGTTGCCATCAATTGTGCAGCCGTGCCGGAAAACCTCATGGAGAGCGAGCTCTTCGGTTACGAAAAAGGCGCTTTCACCGGGGCGGCAAAACGCAGCTTCGGCAAAGTCGAAACTGCACATGAAGGCACTTTATTTCTCGATGAAATCGGCGATATGCCGTTACCGCTGCAAGCAAAGCTTTTGCGCTTTTTGCAGGAACGCGTTATTGAGCGCATCGGCGGACGCGAAGAAATTCCTGTCGATGTTCGTGTCGTTTGCGCGACCAATAAAAATCTCGAAGCCATGGTGGCTGCGGGAACATTTCGCGAAGATCTTTACTATCGCATCTGCGAAATGGTGATCAACATACCGCCGTTGCGCGAACGTCAGGGCGATAAAATCTTGCTCGCCCGCCATTTTTTGCAGAAATTTTCCGAGCAGCAGCAACGCAAGATCAACGGTTTTTCCAGCGAAGCGACCGAAGCTATAGAAGGGTATTCCTGGCCAGGCAATATTCGCGAAATGGAAAACAAGATCAAACGCGCAGTGATTATGTGCGAAGAAAAATTTATTACACCGGTCGATCTGGCGTTAGTTACACCGAATGAACTCTCGATTAATTTGCGCTTTGTTCGTCAGGAAGCAGAACGTATTGCCATCAAGCAAGCGCTCTCGATGACCGAAGGCAATTATTCAGCTGCGGCAAAATTGCTCGGCATCACCAGACCCACTCTGTACGACCTCATCAAAAAATACGATTTGAATATTCCCGGCGAATAAGCGGAGCACTACTTGAGATGGCTTTCAATCAATTAAAAAAATCTGGCTCTATTCTGCTGCTGTCGGGTCTGGTTGCAATTGCCGGCTGCGGCAAGGATGAGAGCAAGGCTGCGGCACAACAGGCCGCGCAACGCTTTGAACGGGCTCAGGGTTATTTCGAGCAGCATCAATACCGCTCGGCGATTATCGAGGCGACCAACGCACTGCAAGCGGTTCCTAACAATGAGCAATACGCGCTGCTGCTGGCGCGGATGTTCAACGAACTTGGACAATACAAACAAACTATTCAGCTACTGTCGCCGTTCGAGCAATCTACAAATCCATCGCTTGTCGCTGCGTTGACCGAGGCTTATCTGGGTCAACGCAAATATCAGACTGCACTCGATTATCTACAGCAATCGAGCGCTCGCGTGGGTACAGGCAATACTGAGCTACAACTATTGCGCGCTCGAGCGCTCGCGAGCTCCGGTAATTTCGATGCAGCGCAAACATTGTTGCAGTCGCTTCAACAAGAAACCGCATTTCAACAGCGCGCTCTGTTGGAGCTCGCGCGGATTGCCGTAGCGCAGGGCGACATCGTAAAAGCGGCAGCCCTATGCAACGAAATTCTCGCGAAAAACCCAGATAACCTGGAGGCTTTGCTACTGGCGGCGCGGCTCGCTGAGCAATCCGGCGATCTGAACAAAGCCGAAGATCACCTGAGTCACGCGCTGATGCGGCTGCCGACAGCTGATGTGCTGACACCGATCAAAATCGCCACGCTCGAAACGATGGTTTCCGTGTTGACGAAGCTGGGCCACAGCAATGAGGCGCTGGTTTACTCGAAAGCGCTCGCGGATGCCGATCCGAATCGCGCCGGCCTTCAGGAAAAATTCAAGCGCGGTGTCGAGCTATTCCGCGACGGTAAGTTGGACGAAGCGGAAGCCCTGCTCAGCGAGGTTTATAAAAGTACGCAGGACGACACCACCGGCATCCTGCTGGGCATGATCAAGTACGGTAAGAACGATTTACAGGGCGCGACCGAATATCTGAGCGCTAACGTCGATCCCGAAATCGCCCCGGAAAACGCAGTGCTCGCGTTGGCCGCTTCGAACTTGCGCAACGCACAACCTGAAAAATTACTTGAGCTGGTAGGACCGGAACAACGCGCCGAACTGAAAAATCCGCAATTGCAGGCGCTCGTCGGCGTTGCTCTTATTCAAACCGGCAAGACCGCAGACGGCGAGGCATTGATTCGTAAAGCCCAAGCCGCGCAACCGGACAACGTCGCGATTTCGACGACGCTGGCCCGGCATTATGTGGCGACCGGGCAATTGCCGCAGGCCAGAACATTACTGGAATCGGCGCAGCGGCAGGAGCCGCAGAATAGCGCGGTTGCCTATTTGCTGATCGATACTTACCTGCGCACGAACGATAAGGATTCCGCGCTAAAAACCGCACAAACGCTGGCGGGGCAAAAACCTGAGAAGGCCGAAAATTACGCGCTTCTCGGCCGCACCGCATTAACCGTTCAACAGTGGCAGATTGCTGCTACCGCATTGCAAAAGGCATTGCAGCTTCAACCCGATCTGACCACCGCTCAGCTGGATCTCGCCCGCTTGCACCTTGTGCAGAAACGACCGCAGGACGCAGAGCCGCTGTTTAAAGCGGTAATCCAGGCGGACCCG
>CBFHCK010000313.1:0-3392 GCA_965653955.1 uncultured Spongiibacteraceae bacterium | reverse complement strand
TTGAAACGATCGAGGTCGAGCAACAGCAGACCTCCGTACGGCCCCAGCCGCACGAGTTCGCGCTGCAACGCAAATCGATTGGGCAAGGCGGTTAGCGAGTCCTCGGTGGCCTGCCGATCCGAGCGCGCAATCGCCAGCGCATTGGCGAATGCCATAGCAATGACTTTGGCTAATGCTGCGAAATCCTTCTGCGTAGCTTCGTCAAACTCGACGCGAACTGGATATTCGAGCGAAATCACGCCGATACGTTGCTGCTCTTCGCACAACCACATCACCGCCAGCGATTTCGTACCGTGCTTCAGCAGCTCATCAAGCGTCCGAGTGTTTATCGGTAACGTCGTCACATCGCTCCAACCGGAAAAATCGATTGGCACCGTCCCAATTTCTTCGAGCGACCATTTGAAAGTTTGATTTAAAGCGCTGGGAGCCGGCAGCATCCCAAGCGGATCGTTGTAACCGATCAGGCAAGCTGTCTGAGTGTCCTCGTCATAGCGGTGGAACGTCACCACCGAAATACCGGTGTGCTCGGTGTGTTCGGCCAGAATCGAGACCGTCTCCTGCGCGACGCCAGCGACATCGCGTTTGCCGTAGAGGCGCTCCGCTGCTTTGTGGATGCGGGCCAAGCGCTGATGGCTTTCTGCCAGTTCGCGCTCCGCGCGCTGGCGCTCGCTAATGTCGCGCAACGTCGACAACAAGTGCGGTTCGCCATCGAGGGTAATACCGATCAGCGCAACTTCGGCATCGAATGGCGTGCCGTCGTAACGTAAATGACGCCACTCGAACAGCTGACGTTCGCCGGCGAAAGCGGCGCCGATTTTCTGCAGTGCCTTCTCCACCGATGGCTGGCCATCGGGTTGTAGATCGGGTGAAAACCGGTAGGGAACGCAGTTCAGAATCTGCTCTCGCGTACAGCCGAACATCGACAGCGCACGATCGTTGCAATCGACATATCGCGAGCCGCGGATCAGAAAAATTGCATCGGAGTAATTCTCGAACAGCATCCGATAGCGATGCTCGTGTTCGAACGCCGCCCGCTGCCGCATGATGTTGTTGAAGGTTCCGAGCACACCGCTCGGCAACTTATCTCTATCGAACAATGTCGCCCAACGACACGCCACCCAGACCACGGTTTTCTCAGGGGTAATCAGACGGCACTCGAAATCGACGGACTCGTGCAGCGCGGCGACGCTGCGCAGATGCTCTCGTAACGCGTCACGATCGTCGGGATGAATAGACTCCAACCACCCGGCGCCCCTAACGTCGAGCTCGCCCACCCCCGCCATCGACAGCCAGCAAGGATTTGCATCCAGACAGTTAAAGTCCCCATCCAGCTTGACGATACCGATCGGCAGGTGGTCGGAAACGAAACGCAATTCGTGGCGGCCATACTGCACGTAGTCGTATGTGATCAGCTGACTTACCAGATCGGCGACCGACGTAGCAAACCAGATTTCGTCCTGAGTCCACTCGCGCGGCTCGCCGACATGACCGACATTGAGTACACCCCATTGTTTATCGGCGACAAAAATGGCGCAGTCCATCAGCGCATCGAGAACCCACCCTTTCGAATTTTCGAATTCGTGCATCCATGAGCAAGTCGACACATCCGTCGCCGCATCAAAACGGCCGGCTTCGAGTGCCGCGAAACGCAGCGGATAATCGCGACGTCACAGCTCGAGCCCGTGTTCGAACCGATCCAATGCCGAATCGAAATGAACGCGTTGAGTAATCGCATCGCGAGCGTCGCTGAAACACCAGATGCTTGACTGTTGGGTTGCGAGGGTTTTCGTTAGGGCGGCGACTATCTTGCGCAAGGCTTCGTCGAGGTCGCGCTGCCATAGCTGGGGATCTCGTACGAGTTTCAGGTACTCGTCGACAAAGCATGTGGTCAATCGTCCTGGATGAATATGCGCTCCATCGTGACTCGGATGATGGGACATTTCGCTACCCGTTATTTTATCGTTATGGGTGAACGTGGAACTGGACGCACCGATGTCGATAAACGCACAGCAGTACAAAACGGTAGGACTTGTTAAGTGGTTGCGCAACTTTATTCGTTGTCGCTTACAGTATGTGCCGCCAAATCCAGCGACAATCTGTCGTCGATCCTAGAGCATCACTGTATGACCACTGCGCTTAGCATCAACCTCAACAAGATCGCGTTAATTCGCAATTCGCGCGATACGGACTTTCCGAGGGTCACTACGCACGCCCAGATGTGCATCGACGCCGGCGCCGACGGTATTACCGTTCACCCTCGTCCCGATCAACGTCATATCCGCTATGACGATTGCATCGAGTTGGCGAAGATGCTGACGGTCGAATTCAATATCGAAGGCAATCCGTTCGCGCCCGCGATGCGCAGCAACCGCACCGGCGTCAGCGACTACCCGGGCTTCATGGCGATCGCGGAACAATTGAGGCCAGCGCAATGCACGCTGGTGCCCGACAGCGACGATCAGCTCACCTCGGATCATGGCTTCGATCTCACCCGCAGCGGCGACAAGCTCGCCCCGATCATCGCGCAACTGCAACGCTGGGGCATTCGCGTCAGCCTGTTCATGGATCCAGAACCGGCACAGATCGAACTTGCCAAACAAGTCGGTGCCGACCGCATCGAGCTGTATACCGGACCCTACGCGCATGCATTTGCGACGGGCGATGAGCTCGATTCAGTGTTCGCGCGCTTTTACCGGGCGGCGGAAAAAGCCGCCGAGCTGGGGCTGGGATTGAATGCCGGACACGATCTGAATCTGCATAACCTGTCGCGCTTCGCGACCGTGCCCGATCTGCTGGAAGTTTCGATCGGCCACGCATTTACCGTGGACGCGATCGAATTGGGACTGGCGAATGCGGTACGAGCCTATCAGCGCTGCCTGGGAAAAAACGTATAACGTTAAGCGCCATCCAGTTTCAAACCGCGCCGCTCAGTCTTAGACCGCGCTGCAAAGCGTCGAGCATTTCGCGACCCTGGCGTTGGCTGACTGCGGCAGTCATCGCCAATGCAGAACCGTGGAAGGTGCCGGGAAACGTATGCAGCTCCACCGGAACACCCGCTTCCATTAAACGCAACGCATAGAGTACGTCTTCATCGCGCAATGGATCGAACTCCATCGCCGTTATGTAGGCTGGCGGCAAATTGCGCAATTCATCGACCGCAGCGCGCGCGGGTGCCGCGTATATCGGCACATCGGCACCGCCGGGCTGATAATCCGCGCCCAGATAATGCTTCCAACTGAGTGCCGCACTCGGACGGTTCCACAGTGGCGTATCGATGAACTCGCGCATGCTGGTTGTTTGCAGACGATCATCGAGTTCGGGCATGCCGAGCAATTGAAAACACAGTTTCGGACCGTTGCGATCGCGCGCCAGCAATGTCAGCGCCGCGCTCA
>CBFHCK010000312.1:0-3393 GCA_965653955.1 uncultured Spongiibacteraceae bacterium | reverse complement strand
GGCATCGGTGGCGACATAACCGAGCATCGTCGCCATATTTGGCTTGATCATACCGGCACCTTTGCTGATGCCCGTGATCGTAACGCGCTTGCCGCCCAGATCAATTTGTACCGACGCAGCCTTGGGGCGCGTGTCGGTAGTCATGATGCCTTGCGCGGCTTTAAGCCAATTGTCTTCTCGCAGATCGGATAACGCAGCGGGGAGCGCAGTGATAATTTTTTCGATGGGCAACGGCTCACCGATAACGCCAGTGGAAAAGGGCAATATCGCTTCGGCGCTGACACCGGTTAATTGCGCAAGATGTTCGCAAGTGCGCAGCGCATTCGCCAAACCATTCTCTCCGGTGCCCGCGTTGGCATTGCCGGTGTTCGTCAATAAATAACGAATCGATTGATTTGCTCGGTGCTGCTGCGCCAAATGTTTCTTCGCAATTTGTACCGGTGCCGCACAAAACGCGTTTTTGGTGAATACCGCTGCAACCGCACTGTTTGCAGCCGGCTCCATCACGACCAAATCGAGACGGCCCGGCTTTTTAATGCCGGCGCTCGCGATGCCGAGTTTAAAACCAGCGACGGGATGTAATTCGGGTAATTGTCCGCTACCAACTGCCATCTTCGTTAACTCAACTTGCCGTGACAATGTTTGTATTTCTTGCCGGAGCCGCAGTGACATAACTCATTGCGACCCACTTTGGGTTCTTCGCGTATAAACGGCGCAACGGGTGCTGAAGGAACGACATGGTCTTCTTCATCGCCCTCCTCCATTGCAGAAACTTGCGCATGCTGAAACTGGATTTTTTTACGCGCCTCTTCTGCGCGACGCTGCTGCTCCAGCTGCTCCAATTCTTCTTCGCGCCGAATCTGCACATGCGATAAGAAGCGCACGACTTCGCGCTTCAAGTTATCGAGCATTTCTTCGAACATCTCGAAAGCTTCGCGCTTGTATTCCTGCTTCGGATTTTTTTGCGCATACGCACGCAGATGAATGCCGTAGCGCAGGTGATCCATGCGCGCGAGATGTTCTTTCCACAACGAATCGAGCACTTGCAGCATGATGTATTTTTCGAGGCGGAAGATTTCCGCACCGATAGTTTCACGTTTGCGCTGGTAGGCACTGGTCGCTTCTTCGATAATTTTTTGTCGCAACGGTTCTTCATGCAATGAATTGTCGCTGTCGAGCCACTGCTGTATTGGCAATTGCAGCGCGAATTCCGCGTCGAGACGTTTTTCCAGACCAGCGATATCCCACTGCTCTTCGAGACTTTGCGGCGGGACGTATTCGTCAATGACCGCGTTAACAACATCAACGCGGATGACATCAATCGTATCGGAAATGCTGTCGACTTCGAGTAATTCATTGCGCTGCTGATAAACGATCTGACGCTGGTCGTTGGCGACATCGTCGTATTCGAGCAATTGTTTGCGCATATCGAAGTTACGCGCCTCGACTTTGCGTTGCGCTTTTTCGATGGCGTTGGTCACCATCCGATGCTCAATCGCTTCGCCCTTCTCCATACCGAGCGCCTGCATGATGCTCTTCACGCGGTCGGACGCAAAAATACGCATCAGATTATCTTCGAGCGACAAATAAAAGCGCGACATGCCGGGATCGCCCTGCCGTCCCGCGCGACCGCGTAATTGATTATCGATGCGGCGTGATTCGTGACGCTCGGTACCGATGATATGTAAACCGCCGGCAGCGATGACCTGATCATGACGCTTGCGCCACGCAGCGCGCAGCTCGTCGATTTGTTCGCTAGTGAGATTTGGATTCTGTGCGATTTCGCTTTCTACGTTACCGCCGAGCACGATATCGGTTCCGCGGCCAGCCATATTAGTAGCAACCGTCACGACGCCCGGCCGCCCTGCCTGGGCGATAATCTCCGCTTCTTGTCGATGATATTTCGCGTTCAATACTTTGTGTGGGACGCCTGCTTTCTTTAACCGCTCTGCCAATTCTTCGGAGGTTTCGATCGATGCGGTGCCGACCAATACTGGCGCGCCTTTTTCGGTGATCGCTTTGACATCATCGACGATCGCCTCGTATTTCTCGTCTTTCGTTAAGTAAACGAGATCGTTCAAATCCTGCCGCTGAGTCGCTTTGTTAGTGGGAATAACAACAACATCGAGGCCGTATATCTGGTGAAACTCATAGGCCTCGGTATCGGCGGTTCCTGTCATGCCGGCAAGCTTGTCGAACAAACGGAAATAATTCTGGAACGTGGTGGACGCCAACGTCTGGGTTTCCGCCTGAATCCGCACGCCCTCTTTCGCTTCGATCGCTTGATGCAGGCCTTCCGACAAGCGTCGCCCAGGCATCGTGCGGCCGGTATGCTCATCGATCAAAACAACTTGATCGTCCTGCACGATGTATTCGACATCGCGATTGAATAACGCATGAGCGCGAACCGCGGAATGCACGTGATGCAACAGACTTAAATTCGCTGCAGAGTACAGGCTGTCTCCTTCCTGCAGTAAACCATTCTGTACCATCCATTCTTCGATCAATTGATGGCCGTCTTCGGTAACTTCAACCTGCCGCATTTTTTCATCGACGACATAATGGGCCGGCTCGTCTTCACTGCCGCGACGCAATTTTGGAACCAGTAAATTAATGCGGCGATACAGTTCGGAACTGTCTTCTGCCTGACCCGAAATAATCAACGGCGTGCGCGCTTCGTCGATCAGAATCGAATCGACTTCGTCGACGATCGAGAAATTCAAACCGCGCTGAAAGCGATCTTCTTTCGAGAACGCCATATTGTCGCGCAGATAATCGAAGCCAAATTCGTTGTTGGTGCCGTAGGTAATATCGGAGGCATACGCCGCGCGTTTTGATTGCGGATCTTGACCCGAAAGAATCACACCCACCGACAATCCGAGAAAGCGATAAATAGGCGCCATCCAATCCGCATCGCGCTGCGCCAGATAGTCGTTAACCGTAATAACGAATACACCTTTGCCGCTGAGTGCATTCAGATAAACCGGCAGCGTCGCCATCAGCGTTTTACCTTCGCCGGTGCGCATTTCTGCAATGCGACCTTCGTGCAACGTGATACCGCCGATCATCTGCACATCGAAGTGCCTCATGCCCATTACGCGCTTGCCCGCTTCGCGCACCACAGCAAATGCTTCGGGAAGTAAATCGTCGAGCGTCTGCCCTTTTTCCAAACGCTGCTTGAACTCGACGGTCTTCGCGCCCAATGCGTCATCGCTGAGCCCAACTATCTGCTGCTCGAATTCGTTGATGCGGGCGACGAGCTTGCCCATGCGCTTCAATTCGCGATCGTTTTTGCTGCCGAATAATTTTTTTAAGACGGTTCCTAGCATGGTGTCCTACTAAAGCGATGACGCAAATGAATGGAGTTACCCAAAAGTTGGGGTGGGATCATAC
>CBFHCK010000311.1:0-3407 GCA_965653955.1 uncultured Spongiibacteraceae bacterium | reverse complement strand
GAAGAAATTGGTCGGCTAAACATAGACAAAAAAATCCCCTCATCAGAGGGGATTTTTTTTCGACAGTTGTTTCAAGTGAATTTCGAACAATTTGTTTCAAGCGATTTTCGATTAATTGTTACATGCGATTTTCGAATTCGCGTACTTCGCGTTCGACTTCATCGCGTGCACGACCCGTCCGCTCCTGAATTTTCCCTACCAGGTAATCGCGATTCCCTTCGGCCACATCGAGATCGTCATCGGTAAGTTGTCCCCATTGACGTTTCGCATGGCCCTTCAGTTGTTTCCACTTACCTTTAATGATGTCATCGTTCATGGTATTTCTCCTTGGTGAGTTGGCGGCCTTTACGAAATTGGCCTTGGTAAGGTTGAGATGAGTAATTTGGCCTAAGCGGCCGGGTTGGACTCGTCTTGACGCTCCTTCAACTGGTCGGAGGCTTGCGCGGCAAGTTTTATAAATCGGTTACGAATCCTGTCTAACTCCTCCGGTTCCATTTCTTCGAGATTAATTAGCGAATTATCGGCGCCCGAAATAGCGCGAATCAGTTCATCGATCTTGATTTGTAGCGCTTCAGAATCGCGGTTCTGTGTGCTTTGAATCAAAAAGACCATTAGGAAAGTGATAATGGTGGTGCTGGTGTTAATAATCAGCTGCCATGTATCGCTATATCCAAATAATGGCCCCGAAACGATCCAGATTAAGATGATCAACACCGCGAAGCCAAAAGCAATCGGTGTTCCCGTCAAGCGCGAAGCGAACTGTGAAAATCGTGAAAACCACGATCCCGATTTTTTACGCGACGCCATGCTGAGACTCCTTACAGCGGCGGTAACCTTTTATTCCAATCGGGTTGGCGGTGTGGATTTACTGCGTGTTAGCAGCGCCAGAACCGCCCCAATACCTATTGCTACCCCGATAGCACGTAATGGATGACGCTGCACATAACTTCGCGTCATCATATTTGCTTTGGTGTAGTTGGCGCGCGCTACATCCAACGACGAGTTTAATGTCGCGCGCGTATTGGTCGCCGTTTGCCGAAGCTTTTCTTCAGAGCTACTCAAACGCTGTACTGCTTTATCCACTAAGTTGTGCGCCACACTTGCGACGGCATCGCTGCGAGCGTGACCGTTGGAATTTTCTCTGGATTGCGTTGGTGATGTATTCATCTTGTGCTCCTTTTCGATCTGCTTGCTTGTTCGATCAATGAGTCTCGTTCATCAACGAATTAATTAAATCAATGTTTCGCTGAAGTAGACGATGCATAAATACGAATCAAGGTTGATGCCAAGATGAGCCGTTCGTATTACGGCTTAACATTCGCACCGAGTTTGCATCGGAAAATGCGCGGTGGGGCTGCATAGGCGCAGTAATGCTGAATAAACAGTCGTCTCTATACTCGACAACGGAACACAGTCCAGGGATTTCTTTACTCAATAAACACGCATTTTGTGCATGAGCTTTGTAATTCATGCGCGATAAAGGCGGATGCGATGGGGTTTTCGATAAATATCGAAAAATTCGCTACATTCCCCTTCGTATGCCGCGCTAATGCTTCATGTCGTAACCATTTCCCACTCGAATCGATTTTGAATTGAGATGGCACGGGAAATGAATTACGTGTGTCCCCGCAACACTATTTATCGTGACATTAGGACACCAAAACCCATGGCAACGCGTTATTCAGAGACGAAATCAGTCGATCAATGAAACAGGTATTGGTTGCAGAAGAAATCGTACAAGCGCAGGCGACTGCGCAATTGCAAGTAGCGCGCGTACAGCCCGTACTTGAAGGTCGGCGCATTCTTTTGGTGGAAGACGACATCCGCGATGTATTGTCGATCAGCAGTGCGCTGGAAAAATACAGTGCGCAGGTCGAAGTTGCCCGCAGCATCGATGCACTAAAAAAGCTTGATAACTATCCGCAGCTCGATCTCGTTTTGCTGGATGTCATGATGCCGGGAATCGATACCATTCTGCATGAGATTCGTATGCAACCGCGTTTCGAGACGTTACCGATCCTCGCGATTTCGCAGTCGATGAATGATGACGAAATGGGCAGGCTTCCACAGAAATTCGATGGTTACCTCGCCAAGCCGATCGATGTGGAAAGACTGGCATCGTTCATCCGTGATGGACGTATCGATAATCGCTGATGTCGCCCGGGCATCCCTTTCAAAAAAACGATAACATTTGCTCCGTTGCGAGAATAATGACGAGATAATGACAATGGATCAGCCTCAGCAAGTCTCTCCAGAATTAAATGATTGTTCCGCGTCGCCGACTAGCATTGATGTGTTGCTTGAAAAATTACAGCGCACACAAGATGAGCTGCAACAAGCACTTCGGCGTCGGGATGAAGTCATGTCGGTTGTATCGCATGAGCTGCGTACCCCATTAAATACGTTAAAGCTGGAGTTATATACGCGACGTCTGCATCTGGAGCGCGGTAATTACGATTTTTTTTCACCCGAGCGCCTGAGTGCGATGCTGGACAGCGATGAACGGCAACTCAATCAGCTGGTTCGTCTGATTAACGATATGAGCGATGCGTCGCGAATTCGATCCGGTCAATTGACCATGCAGCCAACCTCCACTGATCTGGTTGAGCTGACGCAACGACTTGTGGGTCAATTTTCAAGACAGTTGCAAACCGCGATGTCGCAGGCCGTAGTCCATGCGGAAGATCAATCCGTCATAGCGCAGGTCGATGAGCTTCACATTGAACAAGCTCTCGCCAATTTGCTGACGAATGCTATTCGCCATTGCGCTGCCAAACCGGTGGACATTTTTATTCGAAGATATCGAGATAACGATGTCGAGTGGGCGAGTGTAGCGGTACGCGACTATGGTAAGGGTGTTGAACCAGCCGATCGCGAGCGTATATTCGAACTATTCGAGCGGGGCAGCAGCGAACGTAAAGGCGCTGGTCTTGGTTTAGGCTTATTCATAGCCCGTCAAGTCGTGTTGGCGCACGGCGGAAAATTGTCAATCGATGCGGTCGATGGCGAAGGTGCGCTGTTCACGATGAAATTGCCAATAGAAGCCAAGATGAAATAAACCGCCGATTTATTCTCGTACCTATTTCGCGTTCGCGCGGGCAGGTTTTTCCTGTAAAGATTTCAGCCTCACTTACGATTTTAATTTTGTCGGCTCATGATTTTCGCAAGTAGTCCGAATTTTCCTGATGAAACCTTAATAACTTTAGCTAACGAGCTTCTTAATACTGGCATCTGTGTTGCTAGAGCTTTTTGTGTTTATAAAAGCTTTATGGAGAACGAACCGTTCTTTACTCAAGCACAGCGGCTGTCATCAAAACCATAGACCAGATTTGGAATTTATCGTTAGTGAGGCGAATAGTGGATCTACATCACCATACCGTGCATATCAGCAGCAAGAGTCATGGCAT
>CBFHCK010000310.1:0-3408 GCA_965653955.1 uncultured Spongiibacteraceae bacterium | reverse complement strand
GCAGCGTGCCGCTCTCGATTTTTTCCAGCAGGCCGAGAACAACACGCGCATCGCGAGAGAGTATTTTTGCGTTTACCGCGATTGGGTTTCTGATGACGTCGCTCATGAATTTGCTCGTATAGTTTTTGATGAAATGAGCTGCGGCGGATTAGCGCCGTAGAAAGGCACACCTTTGCGCCACAATTTGAGCGCCTGCCAATGAATACGGAGCATCACACCAAGGGTTAGAAAGGGCATTTTCAGCAGTACGCTCAACAACGCAGTGCTCGACCAAGGCATCTCGATGCCGTGCATTGACGTCATCAGCAGCGGGCCGACGTGGTCGTGATAATCAATGCATACCAGCGGCGCTGGCTGATCGAGATGAAAGCGAAAGTGGTAAGTACCTTCGATTTTGCAAAAGGGCGAGACGTGGAAAACTTTATCGGTGCTTAGTGCCTGACTATCGGCAATCGCAGCGCCATCTTTGTTATGGAGCAGATAACAATAATGTTGGCCGAATGTATTGCGCACCTCGGCTAACACAGCGATTAAGTTTCCATCGCTGTCATGGCAAAACCAGAAACTCACCGGGTTGAACACGTAACCGAGTACGCGCGGAAAGCATTGCAACGTAATTTCGCCGTCATCGGGCAGGCCGTGCTCGCGTAGTAACGACTGTATCCACAACAGCAAATCGCTACCGTCGCGCGGGCCGTGATCTCGCGTGTTGAATTGCAGCAGATTAAAACGGTCGACCGAAAAAATTATGTTGTTCGCTGCGTTCAATGCGCGCAGCGGCAAACGCACAAAAAACACAGGATACGAAAAACGATTGTGCGCTGGTCGCACGCGGGAATGCATGACGCGACCAACAAATAATTGCGGAACATTCGCCATTGTTAGCCACCCGCGAACACAAGATCGTTCGCTTGCGGAATGATGTCTTCCGCGCGCTGCCACGGCGCATACACGCCCATGCGATTCGCTACTGTCAGCGCGGACCGCAAACCGTCCTCGTGAAAACCGTGACCGGTCCATGCGCCAGCCAACCAGATCCCGTTCTGCCCCTGCACGCGAACAAGTTGTTGTTGCGCGGTAATGGCGGCGCTGTCGAAACTCGGATGCGCGTAATCAAAACTGGCGACGACTGTTTTTGGATCGGGTTCGCGCGTTGGATTTAACGTAACCACCACCGGCGTTTTAAACGGCAGCGGCTGCAATTTATTAATCAAATAAGAAACGCTAACCGGCCGTTTATCCGTATCGGTATTTTCCGAGCCACCCGCCGCTAAATAATTCCACGCTGACCACAGCTTTTCGTTGCGCGGCAACAACGCCCGATCGGTATGCAATATCGCGCGGTTGGGTTGGTAACGGATTGCAGATAACGCGTTGCGCTGAGCCTGCGTTGCGGTATTGCCAAGCAACGCGAGCGATTGATCGCTGTGACAGGCCATCACCACGTGATCGAAATATTCGCTTGCCCCGCTGTGAACGACGTTGAGCTGGCCTCCATGCTGCGCAACGGTATCGACCGGGCAGTTCAATCGAATATCGGTGAGCTGCGCCGCAATCCGTTGCACGTATTCGCGACCGCCACCGAGAACGGTTCGCCAACGCGGACGATTAACCAATTGCAACAAGCCGTGATTGCGACAAAAACGCACGAACGTGGCCAATGGCATATCGAGCATTTGTCGAGCCGGGCATGACCAGATTGCGGCGGCCATCGGCAATAGATACCAATCGGAAAACGCGCTGGAGTAACGCCCCTTGTTAAGAAAGTCGCGCAGCGTTTCCGATGGATCCGCAACACCGCCCAGCCAAGCGATGCTCTCGCGATTGAAGCGCACGATATCGCGCAACATCGCCCAGAATTGTCCGCGCAGCAGATTGCGCTTTTGCCCGAACAGCGTGGCGAGATTGGTGCCGGCCCATTCAAGATCGGGCCGTTCGAGGCTGACCGAAAAAGACATCTCCGTGGCGACGCTGTCGACGCCTAACAGATCGAATAAGGCGATGAGATTGGGATAGGTGTTGTTATTGAATACGAGAAAGCCGGTATCGACCGGATGCGTTTTGCCCTCCAAAACAACATCGACCGTATTGGTGTGACCGCCCAGATAGTGATTGGCCTCGAACAAGGTCACCTCATAGTGACGCCGGAGCAACCATGCCGTAGCCAAGCCGGAAATCCCTGCGCCAATGACGGCCACGCGCTGCTTCATAACTTCACCCTGACGAATATCTCGACAAAGCGTTTGACCAGGCTTTGTCATGGACAAAAATGGATACGATTCGTAAGATAGGTAATCGAAATGCCGATGTCAACGATTTGTCTAGGACAATATGGAAAACCTACATTTCAATATCGCCGCAGTCGAGCGCGACACTGGACTATCGAAAGATGTCTTGCGGGTGTGGGAGCGCCGCTACGGATTTCCCGCTCCGCTGCGCGACGCGAATGGCGAACGCTGTTATCCGCTGGAGCAGGTCGAACGCCTGCGAATGATTAAACGGCTTATAGATCAAGGACATCGGCCGGGAAAGCTGATCGATGCATCGGTCGAGGAGTTATCGATACGGGCTACGCGCCAAGCGCAGCCGGCGGCATTATCAAGCTCGCCGCCGTTGACGGAAGAGCTGGCCGCGCTGATCGCCATGATCAAGCATCACGATGCGTCGGGTTATCTGCAAGCAATGCAGCAGCAGCTCGCACGCAAAGGCTTACAACCATTTGTTCAAGACATCGTTGCCCCGCTGTCCGATCTCGTGGGAGAGGAATGGGAGCGCGGAGTGCTGCAAGTATTCGAAGAGCACCTATTTACCGAATTGACCACGCGCCTGTTGCGACAAGCCATCGCCAATTTTTCCAGCGGCGGGCAGCTCGCCCCGTTACGTCCGTGCATTTTGCTGACCAGTGTGCCGGGCGAACAGCACGCTCTCGGGCTGCTCATGGCAGAAACACTATTCACACTCGAAGGCGCGAAATGCATTCCGCTCGGCGCTGGAACACCGCTGCTGGATATTGCACAAGCAGCAACTGCGCACCGCGCAGATATTGTGGGGCTATCGTTTTCATCTGCTTTTCCGCAGCAGCAAATTCCGGATGTACTAAAGCAATTGCGCAAACTTTTGCCCGAGAAGGTGGGCCTGTGGGTTGGCGGTGGTGGCGTGCAGAAACTGTCGACCATTGAAGGCGTCCAGTTATTACCTTCGCTGGAAAATTTGAAGCCGGCGTTGGCAGACTGGGGCGGAGCAGCGCGCAGCTGAGACAAACGCGCGCGCATTAGAAACGACTGCGATTTCAGGTGATTAATCCATTGCAGCACATGAGCACTCGCCCACAGACACCCATTTCTGGCGGTATTAAACGCCTCGCCTGCTCGCGCTGTCTGCGCCCACAACAGACCTGTATCTGTCAGT
>CBFHCK010000309.1:0-3422 GCA_965653955.1 uncultured Spongiibacteraceae bacterium | reverse complement strand
CAGGCAAAATCACCGGCTTCCAATTTTACGAAGCGGTGATGCATTCACAGGCGCGACTGACGTACACGATCGTTGCGGCGATGCTCGATGCAGAACACGCCGACCACCACAAATTGCGCTCGCAATATAAAGAGGTGGTGCCGCACATCGAGCACCTGCATCAGCTTTATCAGGTTCTGCGCGAAGCGCGTGATGAGCGCGGTGCGATCGATTTCGAAACGGTCGAAACGAAAGTTCAGTTCAGTCGCGATCGCAAAATCGAGCGCATCGTGCCGGTGGTGCGCAACGATGCGCATAAGTTGATCGAAGAGTGCATGCTCGCGGCGAACGTCGCCACAGCAGAACTGTTAGAGAAATTGAAATTGCCGGCGCTCTATCGAGTGCACGAAGGCCCGCCTTCTGAGCGGTTACTTGCGTTACGGCAATTTATCGGCGAATTAGGTTTGAATCTCGGTGGTGGCGATAAACCGACGCCGGGCGATTATCAAAAATTGCTCGATGAGGTGCAGGATCGCGCCGATCTGAACGTAATTCAGACGGTCATGCTGCGCTCGCTCAGCCAGGCGCGTTATCAATCCGAAAATCACGGCCATTTCGGTTTGAATTACGAGGCGTACACGCATTTCACCTCGCCCATTCGACGCTATCCCGATCTGCTGGTGCATCGTGCGATTCGCTTTTTATTGCGTGGTGGCGGTGGCGGCAAAGGGCTCATCGGCAAACTGGTTGGCGCGCGTAAAGGTTTGCGTCCTGCCGATGGCGCGAAACCGCTGCAAGCATCCGAAATTTATCCGTACGACGAAAAACAATTGCATACGCTCGGCGAGCATTGCTCTACCACCGAGCGCCGTGCCGACGAAGCAACGCGCGATGTGATGGCGTGGCTTAAATGTGAGTATTTGCAGGATCGCGTCGGCGAAACTTACGAGGGTCTGGTTACTGCGGTTACCGGCTTCGGTCTGTTCGTCGAGCTAAGCGATTTGTATGTCGAAGGATTGGTACACGTCAGCTCACTCGAAAGCGACTATTACCATTTCGATCAGGTGAAACATCGATTGGTTGGCGAGAAGAGCGGTCGCTTTTTCCAGCTCGGCGATAAAGTCACCGTGAAGGTGGCGCGCGTCAATCTGGATGATCGCAAGGTCGATCTGGAAATGATCGGCAGCGAATCGCGTGGCGAGCGCCGCGAGCGCAAAAGCAAAGCGTCGGCAGACGGTTCGCGCCGGCCTACGAAAAACCCGCCCGCGAAAAACAAGCCCGCAAAATCAGCTAAAGCGCCCATGACCGAGCGCGAAAAAATCGCACGCATGGGCAGCAAGGACGGCGACAAGAAAAAAACCGGCGCGCCAAAACGCAGCCGTCGCCGCTGATTGAGTCGATAACGCACAACTAATAAATGAAGCACGAATGAAAGACGATTTTGTATTTGGAATTCACGCCGTCGCGGCATTGCTCGCACGCTCGCCCGAGCGCATCGCCTTGCTGCAGGTAGTCGAGGGCCGCGCCGATCAACGTATGCGGCAATTGCTCGCCGATGCCGAACGCAGCGGCGTCGCGATCCAGCGCGTAGATCGCGCCGAACTCGATAAATCCGACGTGCGGCATCAGGGCGTCATCGCGCAGCTTGTGCATCAGATCGAGTATTCCGAAGCCGATCTCGCGACGATCGTACAGCGCAATACGAATCCATTGTTGCTGATTCTCGATGGCGTCACCGATCCGCATAATCTGGGCGCCTGTTTGCGCAGCGCCGATGCTGCGGGTGTCGTTGCCGTCATCGCGCCGCGCGACAACGCGGCCAGCCTGACGCCGGTCGTGCGCAAAGTGGCATGCGGGGCGGCAGAGGTGATTCCTTTTATTCAGGTCACCAATCTGGCTCGTACATTAAAGGCGTTGCAGGAAATGGGGGTGTGGATTGTCGGCACGGCCGGCGAAGCCGACACGATTCTTTATGAGCAGGATCTGAGTGGCCCGATCGCGCTGGCAATGGGCGCGGAGGGCAGCGGCCTGCGACGTCTGACTCGCGAATATTGCGATTTCCTCGTCAAGCTGCCGATGGCCGGCAGTGTCAGCAGCCTCAACGTCTCGGTGGCGACGGGCGTATGCCTGTTTGAGGCGGTGCGGCAGCGCCAGGCGAAAGCAGCCTCCTAAGCTGATGTGCATATAAAGCTGCTTGCATCCTGATCAGCACTTGCCTAAAATCGCGCCTCTTTTTCTGCGGGTCGACCCATCGGCCCGTTTACTCCTTGCCACACTGCACCGCCGGCTTGCTTAGAGCCGAAGGCGTCGGGTGGCTCGAACCCGTGAGGAGATGCAATGCGTCACTACGAAATCGTGTTTCTGGTCCACCCTGACCAGAGCGAGCAAGTGCCCGCGATGGTCGAGCGTTACAAGCAAGCCATCGAGAAAGACGGCGGCAAGATTCACCGTCTTGAAGACTGGGGCCGTCGTCAGCTCGCGTACTCGATCAATAAAGTGCACAAAGCGCACTACATCCTGATGAATGTCGAGGCGACTCAAGCTGCCGTCGACGAGCTGTCGACCAACTTCCGCTACAACGACGCCGTTCTCCGCAACATGATCATTCAGCGCGACGAGCCCGTGCTCGACGAATCGCCGATCATGAAGGCCGAGAAAGAAAGCCGCGAACGTCGCGGTCGTGGCGATCGTCGCGAAGATGGCGAAGGCCGTCGTAATGATGCCGTCGATGATCTGGAAGAAGACACCGACGACGAAGCCGCTGAAGAAAGCGAAGAATAAGCGCGAGAAAGAGTAGGCGCGTAGCGCCCCCGCAAACGAATTCATAGGAATAGAGCCATGGCACAACGTTTTTTCCGTCGCCGCAAGTTTTGCCGTTTTACCGCTGAAGGCACCAAAGAGATCGACTACAAAGATCTGGAAACGCTGAAAGCTTACGTATCCGAAACCGGTAAGATCGTGCCGAGCCGCATCACCGGCACCAAAGCACGCTATCAGCGTCAGCTCGCTACCGCGATCAAACGCGCTCGTTATTTGGCGCTGCTGCCGTACTCGGATCAACACGAATAAGCGATTGGTGTCGGGCTTTCGAAAGAAAGCCGATCGACAGTCATCCGATCGAAGTAATAGAGAAGTAAATGCGCGCACTGGCTGAGTTTGTGATGCGAGGACGCGCCCAGGCGATTGGCGTGGCGATACTGACAATGGTATTGCCGCTTCTAGCCTGGATCAGCGCCGCTGTAGTGGGATTGGTTGCGCTACGTAAATCCGGTCAAGACGCATTTGTCGTCGTTGGTTGGGCAGCGCTCACAGCATTGGCGCTACTGATATGGCAGGGCGATCCGACTCCGCTGACCGCGATTATCGGCATCGCGGCTGCGGCTACGGTGCTGCGATGGACCCAATCTTGGGCGTTGGCGCTCCTGGTTGTTGTCGCGATTGGC
>CBFHCK010000308.1:0-3424 GCA_965653955.1 uncultured Spongiibacteraceae bacterium | reverse complement strand
TTTACAAATCACAATTGCCCAAGTACACGCTCGGCAGCGGCGACTGTAAAAGCAATATCGTCGGCGCTGTGCATCGACGATAAAAACCCTGCTTCGTATGATGCGGGCGCGAGATAAACGCCTTCATTCAGCATGCCGTGGAAAAATTGATTGAAGCGCGGAATATTGCACGCCATCACCTGTTGATAATTAGTCACCGATGTTTCCGCGGTGGCATCGTCAGATAAGAAGAATGCGCCGAACATCGAGCCGACATGATTGGTGGTAAATGGCACGCCGGCTTTTTCCGCCGCCTTGCGCAAACCGTGCGCGAGCACATCGGTTTTATGAAATAGCTCTGAGTAAAACCCCGGTTCCGAAATAATATCGAGTGTGGCGAGACCGGCGGCCATCGCAATCGGATTACCCGACAATGTACCGGCCTGATAGACCGGACCGAGCGGTGCGATTTTTTCCATGATCGAACGCTTGCCGCCAAACGCACCGACGGGCATGCCGCCGCCGATGACTTTGCCGAGCGTGGTCAGATCGGCTTCGATGTTGTAATAACCTTGCGCACCTTGCAGGCCGAGACGAAAACCTGTCATCACTTCATCGAAAATTAAAACCGCGCCGTAACGCGTGCATTGCTCGCGCAGTGTTTCGAGAAAGCCGGGTTGCGGAGGAATGCAATTCATATTTCCCGCAACGGGCTCGACGATAACGCAGGCGATTTGATCGCCGATTTTTTCGAACGCGGCTTTAACGCTTTCGCTGTCGTTGTAGCTCAGCGTGATCGTGTGATCGGCGAGCGCGGCCGGTACTCCGGGCGAACTCGGCACGCCGAAAGTCAGCGCACCCGAGCCGGCTTTTACCAGCAGCGAATCGGAATGACCGTGATAACAGCCTTCGAATTTAACGATTTTGTCGCGGCCTGTATAACCGCGCGCCAGACGAATCGCGCTCATCGTCGCTTCGGTGCCTGAGCTAACCATGCGCACCAAATCCATATTCGGCATGATCTCGCACACGCGCCGCGCCAGTTCGATTTCGATTTCCGTCGGTGCGCCGAAGCTGAGGCCATCGACGAGTCTGTCGCTGACCGCGCGCAATACGGCGGGATGCGAATGGCCTGCAATCATCGGCCCCCACGACAAGACGTAATCGATGTAGCGATTGCGGTCGACATCGAACAGATACGGCCCGGCCGCACGTTCGATAAAAATCGGCGTGCCGCCGACGGCTTTGAACGCACGCACCGGCGAATTGACGCCGCCGGGAATGTACTGCTGGGCGAGTTGAAATAATTCGGTCGAGCGGGAAGGCATGTGAAATTCTCGCGGAAAGAAAACGGATGAAATTATCCGCAGTAATAGGCATCAGTGCCAGCTTACGGCACTTGTTCGTGGCTCTGCGCCGTTCAGGGAAGTGCCTGGTGTTAAAAATCCTGCGCTAGTCGAAAGCCGACACTCATGTAGCGAAAATCTGCGAGGTTGCCGTCGCGCGCATCAATGCGCAGTGCTCTCGGAGAATCGCTCCAGCTCCCGCCTCGAATCACGCGCGATTTACATTCGCCCGCGCTGCTGGCTGGCGGCGTATTCGCAGAACTCTCTGCGAAACAATCCTGCATCCATTGCGCTGCGTTGCCGCTCATGTCGAACAGTCCCCACGGGTTGGCAGTGAAAGTGCCGACCGCCGATGTGCTGTCGCCATCCCACGCATTGCCGCAGTCGTTGCAGGTGGCATTGGCTTTACCGATATCGTCGCCCCAGTAATAGGCCGTTTTAGTACCGGCGCGCGCGGCGTATTCCCATTCGGCTTCAGTCGGCAGGCGATAGCGCTGCCCAGATTTTTTATTGAGCCAATCGATATAGGCGTGTGCATCATTCCAGCTCACATTAACCACCGGGTGGTTGTCGTTTTGTGCGAAGCGGGGTTTTCGCCAACCTTTGCCAGCGTCGTAATTCGTTTCCTCGATAAATTGCGCGAATTCGCTGCGCATTACCGGGTGTTTCGCCAGCTTGAACGATTTGATTTGATGGTCCGGTTTTGCGCCATCGATCTGAATCGAGCCGCTCGGAATGGTAAGCATGTCATCGGCATGTGCGAATGGCATTGCAACAAGAACTACAGCTAAAAACAGCGGGGGGAGAGTGCGACGAATCAAGTTTTTCTTCCTGTTATTTACGACGCCAAAACAATTTATTTACGACACCAAAACAAGCGATCCGGAATCAATCCGCCCATGCCTACACGTCGTGCTTGCGCCAGCGCTTGCCACGTGAACTGCTGGCCCTGTTGCAAGGCTTCGAGAAGATCGAAACCATGTGCAAGATACGCGCTGATTGCCGCAGATAACGTGCTGCCTGCGCCGTGAAAACGATCGGAAAGCGCTTCGCGCGAATATTCTTTGTCGACGCCGCGAATTGAAAATAATCGATTGATGACTTTGTTCTGCGATTTTGCAGCGACAGTGACCAGGATTTGCTCGCAACCGAATTCCAATAATTCCTGCACGCTGGCGCCCATGCTGTCGCCGCAGCTCGACAACTTGTGAATATGTTCGGGGCTGAGAATCGTCAATGTGGCACGCGGCATGAGCAGCATACGCACGGCTGCGTCGACGTCGCCGTCGTCGGCGCCGTGATACAGCACCGGATCTAACACTACCGGTATGTCGCGGTACTCGCCGAGAATCGTATGGATCGCTTCAGCCTGCGCGACGGTGGCTACATCGCCGATTTTGATCGCGGTTACCACGCTGTCTTCGAGCGCGGCGCGAATTTGTTCGATCAGTACCGCCGTGCCGGTGCTGTGGCGGTCTTTCACATTTTGCGTATCGCGCACGTTCAGCGCGGTGATCGCCGACACGCAGTGACAGCCGAGGCTATTCGCCGCCTCTACATCCGCGACGATACCGGCGCCGCCGCTGGGATCGTGGCTGTTGATGGTGAGCAATATCGGATGCTTATCCATAAATAACTCCATCGGCTGTTCGTTGTATTCGCTGAAGACGTTTTATTAGAGCGACGGCATTGCAGACGTTTGCCGGTATTGCTTTTTAGCCGGTTCACCACGGCTTGACCACTGCCAGAATGACAATTGCGAACAGCAATAGTGCCGGCACTTCGTTGAACCAGCGGTAATACACGTGGCTGTGGCGAATATCGTCATGCGCGAATTGTTTGAGCAGTTTGCCGCAGTGTCCGTGATAACCGTACAGGAAAAAAACCAGCAGTAGTTTGATCTGCAGCCAGCGCGCGTGCAGATAGTAATCGGGATTCTGTAGCACCATCGCAACGCCAAACACGAGTGCGAACAATGCGAAGGGCGAGGTGAAACGGTAGAGCTTGCGCTCCATGATTTTCAGGTGATCGCGGGTGGCTTGATCGGTCGCGAGCGCGTGATAGACAAAGAGTCGCGGCAGATAAAACAAACCCGCGAA
>CBFHCK010000307.1:0-3429 GCA_965653955.1 uncultured Spongiibacteraceae bacterium | reverse complement strand
GGAGCGGGAGCAGGAACAGGAGCAGGAACCGGTGCGGGCGACGGCGCCGGCACCGATGCCGCTGCTACGGGCGCGACAACCGCCGGGCCTTTGCCCTTGCCATGCAATTGATCGAGCAACGCTTCGAATTCGTCATCGCGAATTAAATCGTCGCCACCGGCGGCGGGCGCAGGTGCTGCAGGCGCGTTGGATACGGCGCTCGGAGCGCTGCCTTTACCGTGCAGTTGATCGAGCAGTGCATCGAATTCGTCTTCGGTGATTTCATCGCTGCCGCCGCTTGCCGTAACCGGAGCGACAGGCGCGGCGGCCGGCTTGTTCTTGCCTTGCAACTGATCGAGCAACGCCTCGAATTCATCTTCGGTGATTTCATCGGAATTGCTGGCTGCGGCAGCGGCGGGCGCGGCGCCCTCGGAGTCTGAATTCGGGGATTCGGGGCCGAGCGCATTCAGAAACTGCTCGAACTCGGCGTCGGTAATATCCTGTTGCGCATCGCCTGACGCGACAGGCGATGAAACGGCGACAGCCGCTTGCGCTGGCATTTCCGCAGCGACCGGCGCGGCCTCATCGGCGCCGCCTTCAACCAGATCGTGCAGGCGCGCAAGTAAACCGGGATCGGCAGGCGTCGGCTCTTCACCCGACTTCACCTGCGTGAACATTTCGTTGACGGCATCGAGCGCCTGCAACACCACGTCCATCAGTGCCGGCGTCACCGAACGTTTGCCGTTGCGCAGCATGTCGAACAGGTTTTCGGTGATGTGGCAGCATTCGACCAGTGCGTTCAATTGCAGAAAGCCGGCGCCGCCTTTAACGGTATGGAACCCGCGGAAAATCGCATTCAATAAATCGCGATCGGCCGGACGCTGTTCGAGATCGACCAATTGCTCGGACAGGTGCTCGAGAATTTCGCCTGCCTCGACCAAAAAGTCCTGCAGAATTTCTTCGTCTTCGCCGAAGCTCATACGTGTTCCTTAGAAGCCAAGACTGGACAGCAAGTCGTCTACGTCGTCCTGACCGGATACCACGTCGGCGCGTTCGTGCGCCTTGATCTGCGGACCTTCGGCTACCGTGTCCGCGACAGCCGTTTTCTCTTTCTCGTCATGCGTGCGGAAAATGCCGGTTAATTGCTCGACCTGACCCGCGACACGCATCAGCTCGACCAGGCGCGATTCCACCTCCTGCACCAGCGTGATGACTTTCTTGATCACCTGGCCGGACAAATCCTGAAAATCCTGCGCCAGCAGAATCGAATTGAATTTTTCCGAAAGATTGCTGGAGCTGTCGCCCGCTTTACCGAGAAATTCGTCGATGCGGTGATACAGATCGCGAAATTCCTCGGGCTTCATTTCGCGGCGAATCAATCGCTGCCAGTCGGCCTGCAAGGCGCGCGCGTCGACACCGAGCTGTTCCGCTACCGGAATGCCCGCCTCGACCATATCCATCGTTTTATCGGCGGATTTCTGCGTGAGGTTAATGACGTAGTCGAGCCGCTCCTGCGCATTCGCCATCTGCGACATGCTCTCGTTCTCGATGCCGTGATGGGTGGCATCGATCTCGAAATTGAGGATGGCCTCGTGCAGCCCGCGTGTGAGCTTGCCGACTTCGCGATAAATACTGCGATCGCGCGCCTCGTTGATGTAGCGGATCATTTCCGCCGCCGCTGGAAAATCGCCTTGTTCGAGGCGTTCGACGAGCCCGCGTGCGCGCTCTTTTAATTCATCCAGCAGCTCTGACTGACCTTCGAAATTCTCTGCGCCCAGCATGATCGTTACATCTCGACGAATTGTTATTTGGAGGCTTCGACGCGTTCAAAGATCTTTTCGATCTTTTCCTTGAGCACGGCGGCGGTGAACGGTTTGACGACGTAGCCGTTAACCCCGGCCTGGGCGGCTTCGATGATCTGATCGCGCTTGGCTTCCGCGGTCACCATCAGAATCGGCAGATTCTTGAGCTTGTCATCGGCGCGAACTGCCTTGAGCAGATCGATCCCGGTCATACCGGGCATATTCCAGTCGGTGACGAGAAAATCGAAATTGCCGTTTTGCAGCATCGGCAGTGCGGTAGCACCGTCATCGGCTTCCGAAGTATTCGTGAAGCCAAGATCACGCAGAAGATTTTTGATGATGCGCCTCATGGTCGAAAAATCGTCGACGATGAGAATCTTCATATTTTTGTCCAAAGCAACCTCCTAACGAAAAAATCTGACTGCCGTAGCCGCCGCTCACAGAGTCTAGTAGCTGAATCAAGCCAGTCTAGTCGCTGTTTTGCGAATCGAAGGAATACTCATCGCTCGATACCGCATTCATAGTCGATATAACTGCCGCTCTGGCGAAAGCTTGAGCAAAACCTCAGCGTTTTTTGCCAAGGCATTGCGGGATAAGACATTGGCTTGCGAGCTATCGATCGGCAGAGTTATCGATGTTGTAAGCCGATAGTTATCGAATCATTCCAGTATGTCGCGCGCTTCCCAGTCCGTCATTTTAGTGCGCAACCGCAACGTGGCCTGACTGTGAATCTGGCTGACGCGCGACTCGCTGACGCCGAGCACGAGACCGATTTCTTTTAAATTCAATTCTTCGTCGTAGTACAGCGCCATGACCAGGCGTTCGCGCTCGGGCAACGCGCCGATCGCCGATGCCAGATGGTGACGCAGCGCATCGCGCTGAGCACCCTCCGCGGGCGATGGCGCATCGCTCGGCACAAAATCGTTGGGACGCTCGTCGTCGCCGCTCAATTCATCGAGACTGAATAAACGGCTGCACAGCGAATCCTGCGCCATCGTGTGATATTCGGGGATGCTGATGCCAAGCTCCGCCGCCATTTCCTGATCGTTCGCCTCGCGTCCGAGCGACTTTTGCAAACGAATCATCGTTTCCTGGATACGGCGGGTATTGCGATGCACCGAACGCGGCACCCAATCGCCACGCCTCACTTCGTCGATCATCGAACCGCGAATGCGAATACCGGCGTAGGTTTCGAACGCTGCGCCTTTGGTCGCATCGTAATTGCGGGCGGCTTCGAGCAGACCGATCAAGCCGGATTGAATCAGATCGTCGACCTGTACGCTCGATGGCAAACGCGCGAGCAGATGATGCGCGATGCGTTTGACCAGCGGCGAATAGCGTTCGACCAGTTGCGCCGAGCTATTGCCCTGCGCGCTGCCGTACATTGCCAGCCGATCGGATACCGCCATCGTCTACGACCCGGCCGTCATGGTTATTGTCCGGCTGCAACCGGTTGCACTAGACGTTCGACGAAAAACTCGAGATGGCCGCGCGGCGAACTCGGCAGCGGCCATTTATCGACTTTATCGGCGAGGCTGATAAACGCTTGCGCGACTTTGCTGCGCGGCGCCATGTCCACTACCGCGCGCTGGCGTTGAATCGCCTTGCGCTGATGATCGTCGAACGGAATGCTGCCGACGAATTGCAA
>CBFHCK010000306.1:0-3429 GCA_965653955.1 uncultured Spongiibacteraceae bacterium | reverse complement strand
GAAATGTCGAAGTCACATTTCACCAAATGCGAGGGGGATTCGGATGCGCAGGCTCATCGCGCTGCTGGGAATCGGGCTGCTGGCGATGGCAGGGACGGCTCAGGCGGCACCCGTGTCCGTGCAGGCGGTCACCACGGAGCACGTACCGGTCGTGAGTGAGATCAACTCCGTCAGTCCGAAGAGCAGGACCGCGCACTTTGGAATCGCGAACAAATTAACGAAGGCTTACCGCTGGTGCTGCGCGCGTTCGCGGCGCGGCGGATCGGTCCGTATACGCTGCAAGCGGCTATCGCGGCGGTGCATGCCGAAGCGCCGAACGCCGACGCCACCGACTGGGAACAAATCGTCGGCTTATACGATGTGTTGTTGCGCGCGAATCCATCGCCGGTGGTCGAGCTGAACCGCGCGGTGGCGTTGGCGATGCGCGACGGTCCGGAAGCCGGGCTGACGCTGGTCGATGCGTTGCTCGAGCGTGGCGAGCTCGGCGATTACTACTTGGCCCATGCCGCGCGCGCCGATCTGTGCCGGCGCCTCGACCGCATCGACGCCGCGCGGTCGGCATATCGACAAGCGCTGGCACTGACCAGGCAAGACGCAGAGCGCCGTTTCCTGGAGCGACGCCTCAACGAATTAGCGGAACCCTAAAAATATTTTCACGCCTGTGTCGATTTACGCTTGGTCGCGACGACTAATTAGCGAAACCGGCATTTATCGATGCCTTTCCTAGCCAGCAAGTCTTGGCAATCAATGCAATTCAATGGAGGACACTGCAATGAAACTGAACCCCTATCTCGCGTTCGACGGCAACTGTAGCGAAGCATTCGAGTTTTACGCCCAATGCCTGAACGGCAAAATCGAGGCAATGATCCGGCAGAAGGACACGCCTATCGCAGATCAGCTGAACCCGGATGAACGCGACCGCGTCATGCACGCCTGTCTGACTATCGGCGACGCCGTGCTGATGGGCGGTGACTCGCCAATCGGACAGCACCAGCAGCCGGTGGGCACATCCGTCGCGCTGCATGTCGACGATCCCGAAGAAGCAGAGCGCGTGTTCAATGCGCTGAGCGTTGACGGCAACATCATCATGCCGCTCTCGCCGACATTCTGGGCGCAGAAATTCGGCATGTTCAGCGATCGCTTCGGCACGCCGTGGATGATCAATTGCGTTTTCCAGAATAACGATTGCGCGTAAACCAACCATTCCATCCGCTTGAGCGCGATGACAACGATTGAAGGAGAACATCATGGCCAACACCATCAAATTGCACCGCGTATTTCGCGCACCGCCGGAACGTGTTTATCGCGCCTTCCTCGACGACGACGCGAAAGCGAAATGGCTACCGCCATACGGCTTCACCGCCAAAGTGCATCACAGCGATACGCGCGTCGGCGGCAGTTACAAAATGTCGTTCACGAATTTCACCACGGGCGAGAGCCATTCGTTCGGCGGTACGTACGTTGAGTTAAAGCCGAACGAACGCATTCGCTACACCGATAAATTCGACGATCCGAATTTGCCGGGCGAAATGTCCGTGACGGTGACGCTGAAAGCCGTCAGCTGCGGCACCGATGTGCGCATCGTGCAGGAAGGCGTGCCCGACGTAATTCCCGAAGAAGGATGTTATGTCGGCTGGCAGGAATCGCTGATGCAACTGGCGAAACTCGTCGAACCGGAAATTCCGGGTTAATTGCCCTTCGATACCGGCGAGCATTAATTCCCTCTCCCATTCGGGAGAGGGCGCAATGCGCGAACACTGGAGAATTAATCATGAAATATCTGGCACTCGTTTATTTCGACGAAAAAATGATGCGCGCGTTGCCGCAAAAGGAATGGAATGCGCTGAATAACGAATGCATCGGCTGCGTCGAAGGATTGCAACAGAGCGGGCACTTTCTCGATGGCGCACCACTGCACTGGACCGACACCGCAACGACGGTGCGCGTGCGCGACGGCAAAGTGCACACCACCGATGGCCCATTCGCGGAAACAAAAGAACAGCTCGCTGGCTTTTATATGCTCGACGCACGTGATCTGAACGAAGCAATTCAACTGGCCGGAAAAATTCCGCCCGCACGCTACGGCAGTGTTGAAGTACGGCCTGTGCGCGAATTGGTTTTCACGCCGCCAGCATAGTTTTTTAATCATCGGCGTGTGCCTAACGATTTAACTCAGGCGCGCCGGGCACCATCCTTAGCAAAGGGAGAACGCAATGATGAACAAAAATATTATCTGTCTGTGGTACAACCACAACGCGGAAGAAGCCGCAAATTTTTACGCAAAAACGTTTCCGAACAGTGCGGTGAGTGCGGTACACCGTGCACCTTCCGATTATCCGGATGGCAACAAAAACGACGTGTTGACCGTTGAATTCACCGTCTGCGGTATTCCGTGCATCGGCCTTAACGGCGGCGATGTATTCAAGCACAGCGAAGCCTTCTCGTTTCAGATAGCCACCGACAACCAGGAAGAGACCGACCGTTATTGGAACGCCATCGTCGGCAACGGTGGTGCGGAAAGCCAGTGCGGCTGGTGCAAGGATAAATGGGGAATATCGTGGCAGATCACACCGCGCGTGCTGACCGATGCAATGGCAAAAGGCGGCGCCGAAGCAAAACGCGCGTTCGAAGCAATGATGAAGATGCGAAAAATTGATGTGGCCAAGATCGAAGCGGCTATACGCGGGTAGATGTCGCGATAACGAGGCTAGCTAGTAGGGCGTATTAGCGAAGCGTAATGCGCCGCTCCCGTGCACAACGGCGCAATGTATTTCATTTATTGCGTCCTACGGATTATTGCGGTGCTATTTCAACATGCTGCTTCACAAGTTCCGCCATTGCTCTCGACTGCTGATCGCCTTTTCCAAGTAAACCCGCCACCACACCGAATTTATCGGACTCGGAACGGTTCTGATTGGTTTTCCATTTTCCCAATATGCGTTGGATGGGAATTTCCACACCGACGATTGCATCCATGAGCTTCTCGGTAAAGTCGCGCGGCGCATCCTCGATTTTCCATGGCAACGTTTGCGATGCTTCGTGCTCATCGGTGAGTTTGCCGAGATGCTCGAATAACCAGCGATGGTCGTCGATAAATTGCGGCTGACCTTGCGCATGCACGACAGCGTAATTCCAGGTCGGCACCGCTTTGCCGTGCTCATGTTTGCTTGGATACCACGACGGTGAAATATAAGTCTGCGGCCCCTGAAAAATGATAGTACTCGGAATCGGTTGTGCGCCCGTTTTCCAAACCGGATTGGCGCGCGCCACATGACCAACCAACGTGCCGAATTCGCCGCGCGTTGGATCGAGCAAAAATGGAATGTGATTCGCTAACAGCTCGCCGTCGCCAAGCATTACCCATGCGCCGAGCGGATATTTGCGAATCAGCGCATGGAGCACATCAAGTCGGGTTTCTTCGTGTTGTTG
>CBFHCK010000305.1:0-3481 GCA_965653955.1 uncultured Spongiibacteraceae bacterium | reverse complement strand
AAAGGCAATTGCTAATCGCCGCCGCCACTATCAATAAAAGAAGCAACCCCAATAAAAAAGGCTCCCGAAGGAGCCTTTTTTATTGATTCGAGATTTTGTCTTATGGACCGACCTTGATCGGAGCTACTGGCGACAGCTCGCTTTTCAAGCCCGCCGTATCGATCGCGGCCATCGCGACGTAGTAATTGCCCGCGCTCAGGTTCGACAACGTGTAATTGAGCGCTGTGTTGCCGGAAACCGAAATAGTGCGGCTCACGGCCGGATCGTCGGTGGTGTAATAAATTTCGTAGCCGGCCAGATCCGATAACGACAACGGCGTACCGTCGGCGCGTGTGCTTGGCGCGGTCCAGCTCAGTTGCGCGGAGTACGTAGTCGGCACAGTAACCACCGGCGCGACGACTTTGCACCACCATTTGCGGTTGTATCGCAGCGCTGCGGTGCCATCGGAGCAAGTCGAGGTACTCGATAACGTGTAGGTGGAACCCTGATACGTCAGCGTGCTGCTGGTCGATTTTCTGGTTGCGGCAAAAGAAGTCGAACAAACGGTACTGATAATTAAAGCGACGGCAAAGAGAGCGGATTTACGCACGATCTAGCACCCTGGTAATGCACAATCCGTTGGCTGCTAAGTAAGAGGAGTCGATCGAACTCTAGAACACGAATGACTAATTGCAGCGTCCCGTTATAAGAATTGTGATGCGCCCGACGTTTGTCGATTTGAATACCGCACAGGTCGCGTCGAAATCGAAAAGCGGCGTAATGCGCGCGATGAGCAGGGCTAAAGCGGACGTTTTTCCTCGCGCAGCCTATTCAGTACCAACTTGCGGGTGTGCAATCCCTCAAGCCTGGAATGAAAGCTGACGGTGAGCAGTGCGGCATTGGGCAATTCGCGGTGTAGCGTTTCGTACAGGCTGAGTTCGTCGCTCTTATCTAATGCATCGCTCGCTTCTTGGATAAATAGCCAGTGCGGTTGTTGCAGGAAGGCGCGGGCAAAAGCGAGCCGTTGCTGCACGCGAAGCGGCAAAATGCGATCCCAGGTATCCGTTTCATCGAGCCGCTTGGCGAGCCACGCCACACCGGCGCATTCGAGCGCGTAATGCATCGCGTTGTGCGTGAACGAATCGGCAGCCGCCGGATAACTCAATACCGCGCGTAGAGGACCTTCGGGCAGAAACGGCCGCTGCGGCATGAACATCACATCCTGGCCGTGCGGCAGACGCACCTCACCGGAACCCCACGGCCACAGCCCGGCCATCACTTTGAACAAGCTCACCGTCACCAGGGGATCGCCGGCAATCAGCAGACGCTCGCCGCGTTGCAATTCAAACGTGACATTCTCGATCAGCACTTGCCCGTCGGGATTGGCGATGGTCAGGCCATCCACCTTCAACAGCGCCGATTTGCCTTCATCGATATGCACCCGCCCCTTAATGTGCTGACGCGACGGCGTTTCGAGTTGCAGCAGATCGGCGTGCAACGACAGCACGCGATCGGCGGAAGCGCGGCAGCGCGCCATTTCGCCCAGATTATCGATCGGCCACGACAGCGCGGATGTCAATTTTTGAAACGCCTGCGCCGCCTGCATCAGCACGCCGAGCGTCATCGCACCGGCAATGTATTGCGGCGCTGCCACCAAGACGGGGAATACCGGCAGCAATGCGCCGTACCCGGATGAGAACGACACGATCCACAAATACGCGAAGGTTTGCCGATCCCATCCCCACTCGACATCGCGAAACTGCTTCGCGGCGTGGACGCGCTCGCTGCGTTCACCATGCATCAACGCTATCGATTCAGAGTTCTCGCGGGCGCGCGCAAGCCCGAAGCGGAAATTCATCTCCGCCGTTTGCAGCCGATTCGTCCACGTAATCAACGGACGGCCCAATGACCAGCCGAGCACAGTGCCGATGCCGGCATACGCAAACGCGAGCAGCACCATGTAACCCGACACGACAAACGGCGTGCCCGGCACATTGGCCGCGCCGGATACCGACCACAGAATATCGATAAAGCTGACCAGGATCAGCAGCGAATACACCAGCGTGTGGCCGAGCGAGAGCGCCGTTTCAGTCGCGATATGAATATCTTCGGCGATGCGCCCATCGGGGTTGTCGTGTTCGCCGGCGGTGAGTGTGAGCTGATAATGGCGTCCGCTGGCCATCCATTGTCCGATCAAACGCTCGCTTAACCATTTGCGCCAACCGAGCTGCAAGCGACGCTTTACCTGCAAATGCACGGCGGTCACCAGCATCGTCAGCACGAAAATGACGATGAACGTACCGATCTGTAATACGAAGGCGGTGAGCGCCCGGTTTTCCAGCGCATCGAACAACGCGCGATTCCAATAGTTGGTCCACACCGCCAGCCCGACTTGCATCAGCGTCAATAAAAACAACGCCAGCGTATAACCGCGCACGCGCCATTTATCGTCGGAATTCCAATACGGACCCGCCAACCGAATGATCTGTTTCAGGAAGTGCGGGCGCAACGGCGGCGGTGCCTGCACATCGGCAGAGGGCGAGGACAGATCGTTCATTGTTACCTTCGCAGGGGGTAGGGTCGACAGCTATTGCGGCGTGCAATGCTATGCGCTGTCTTGAAATATAACGCATCGCCGCTGATATGATGGCGCGATCAGTCATTCGCGGGAGTTGCATCATGTTCGGAAGTCCCTGGCCATTTCTGCTGCACTGGGCAATCACGTCGCTATCGCTGTGGGTCGCCAGTTACGTGTTCAGCGGCCTCAAATTCGCCAATGTCTCCGCACTGATCATTTCCGCGCTATTACTCGGATTCGCCAATGCCATCGTGCGTCCGCTATTAATTATTCTGACGCTGCCGCTCACCGTTGTGACGCTGGGATTTTTCCTGCTCGTGATCAATGCATTGATGATCATGCTGGTGTCAGCGCTGGTCAGCGGCTTTTCGGTATCCGGATTCTGGACGGCGTTTTTCGCGAGTATTTTTATCGCGGTGCTCAGCTTCCTGATCAACTGGTTTTTATTCAGCGGTCCCTCGGCGCGGCCTCCGAGCGGTGGCGGGTGGGTATAACGCCGGATCCGGTTCAATACCAATAATCGATAACAACAGGGATACATCGATGAAACTAAAAGCGCTGATTTCCACGATCGGACTAATCGCCGTGGCTTCTTTGGTCGGTTGCGGAAAAAAATCGCCGCCGATCACCGATTGCCGCAGTGTCGACGGGTTGCAGCCGATTTGTCAGTTCCGCAATCCGGAAGATTTCTAATTATTGCCGGACGGCAAGACGCTGCTGATTTCGCAGATGGGTAATTTCATCGAGAAGAAACCCGGCGATCTCGCGCTATTCAATATCGATACCGCGCAGAAAACCGTGTTGTTTCCGAATCCGAATACCACGCGCAGCGACGAATCGTGGGGGGATGCGCAATGCGCCGGTATGCCCGGCGCTGAATTCGCACCGCACGGTATTTCATTGAAACAGCGGCGCGACGGACGC